>JBKPQV010000357.1:0-6268 GCA_046734235.1 Acidobacteriota bacterium | reverse complement strand
TGCCGTTAGCTTGTCAGTTCCAACAGAAGGGCATTGCGAGATCGCTTGCGGTCTGCTGGAAGCAGGAATTCATGTGCTCGTCGAGAAGCCGATTTCTCGAACCCTTGAAGAAGCTGACCTCATGATCAAAGCTGCCGAAGCCGGCAATGCTTTGCTCCAGGTAGGACACCTCGAACGTTTCAATCCGGCAATGGTCGCACTGCGACCGCACGTTAAGAAGCCCGTCTACTTTGAAATACATCGCGTCGGTGAATTCACTGCGCGTTCGCTCGATATCGACGTTGTATTGGACCTGATGATCCACGATTTGGATATCGTTCAGTGGCTTGTCGGGGAGGAGGTTGAAGTCACCGGGATTCATGCCGTTGGAATCGCCATACTAACCAACAAGGTAGACGCAGCAAATGCCCGACTCGAGTTTTCATCCGGAGCTGTTGCCAATATCACACCGTCACGCGTGGGAACCGAGAAGATAAGGAAAATGCGTTTCTTCCAGCCACATGACTATATTGCCATCGACTACACAACCAAACGCGCTTCTGTGAGTAGTCTTTCGCCACCGGCGCAAGGAGGAATTTGGCCCGGCGTTCATATCAAACATCTTGACGTAATTGATGTTGAGCCATTGCGCGCCGAGATCGTCTCGTTTTTAGAAGCCGCACAGGACCGGCGGCCTGCGCCGGTGTCTGGACTTGAAGGCAGAAACGCACTAAGCCTCGCCCTGCGGACGCTTGACAGAATTCGGGAGCATGCGGAGCATCCGGGAGTCGCGAGTCTAGGGACTTAGCTCTTTGGTGTCGGACGGACAAGGACCTATCTGACCTATGAGACCTAGTATTTGTCCGATGGTCACATAGGTCCTATTCCATCCAAATCATGATTGTGAAATGATTCGGGATTGCGCAAGAACCAATGACATCGCCCAACGTTCAAATAAACGATTTTCTTTCTGAACACATTTCCTCAGGTGATTTTCCCTCAGCAGTTTACCTGGTAACACAGCGTGGAGAGCCAGTCTTTGCTGATGCGATCGGCAATTCTGTTGTCGATCCTTATCAAATCAAAAGCAAGTTTGACACGATTTATGATCTGGCTTCGTTAACAAAGCCATTGATTACGGGAATGCTCTGCACGCGACGTATCGAACTCGGCGAAGTAACACTCGATAGCTCCGTTTCGTTCTACGTCCCGGAATTTGAACGTACCGACAAGCAAATGATTACTGTGCGCGAATTATTGACGCACACTTCCGGACTACCGGCGTGGAAACCTCTTTATCTACTTGCCGAGAATGAGCCGGAACGCGCAGCCGGCTCCATTGCCAGTTTGGATCTGGAATACAAGCCCGGAACCAGAGTTGTGTATAGCGACCTGGGCTTCATTACCCTGGGTATCTTACTCGAGCGCATTACCGGCCATTCACTTATGGATTTGGCCCAGAGAGAGATCATTGGGCCACTTAACCTTCAGCACACTTTCTTCAACCCTGAAGCTGCAATGCAAACGGGAATTGCTGCTTGTGAGAGCGGAAACAATTATGAACGCGATATGTGCGAACAAACCGGCGCAGGCATTTATTCCAATGCAAGACAGCGAATGATTTGGGGCGAGGTACACGACGGCAATGCTTACTTTCTCGGAGGCGGAGCTGGCCATGCAGGCTTATTTTCAAATGTGCAGGATTTGTTCTCGCTGGCGCTGATGTTTCTCCCCGGACACACCACCTTACTAAAGCCTGAAACTTGCACAGCCTTTCGGACAAACATGACTGAAGGACTGGAAGAGTCTCGCTCACTTGGATGGCAGTTAGCGAGTACTAAAGATTCAACTGCAGGTCAAGACTTGCCCGGCGATAGTTTTGGTCACAACGGTTTCACTGGAACGAGTTGCTGGATCGACGCCGTAAATGATCGGGTCTTTATCTTACTAACCAATCGTACTCACGGTCGAGGACTTCCATTCGCGAATATCAACTCCGTTAGAAGGGGATTTCATAGCCTCGCAGTCAAAGCTTTGGATTAGAACTGATAGGACTGACAGGGCCAATACGACCAATAAGACGTATATAGGTCCTATCGGTCTTCTTGGTCCTATCGGTCTTCTTGGTCCTATCGGTCTTCTTGGTCCTATTTCGTCAAAGCTTAATTCGCCACGTCGTGCCAATGATGTGTAAATCCCCAGGGAAACTGTGAGAATCGTTCTGTCGCATGTAATAGAGATCGAGTGTAACGTGTTTGTTAAGTGGTTTGCTGACCCCAATAGCAGCACGGTTTCGTACCCATGCGTTGAATGACCAGTCGTAAAAAACTTCATCTGAGACAAATAAAGAAAGCTTGTGCTTGTCTGGCCCAATCGGGTGATCAATCTGAAGCCGGTTGCGATACCGGGTTGCGTCAACCCCGGGTGTTCTTAAACGACGCTCAAAAGTATTGCGATCGCTGAACGTAAATTTTCCAACTGGAAAACGAACCGTGGCGGGAATTGAAAGCCGATCTTCGAACACTCTTCGGCCCTCAAATGGTTGCATCCCGATGCGCAAGTAATTTGGAATTACTGTCACGTATTTCCCAATCTTAAACGAAAAACCAATACCCAGGCGCTCGTCCACCGGACGACTGATGTTCCGTCCATTTCGAATCGTGCCCTGGATGATGAAATCGACTGGCCCATAAAGTGGCACCGACAAAAATACGTCATTCCAATTCTGGGTGTCGCTTTGTGGTATTGACGTCACCTGACAATTCGCTCGGTACGCTCCAAAGACAATCACGCAAGTAGCCAGTGTGACCTGTAGAATGAGTTTCATATACTTCTATCCCCAATTCGAGGAAACATCACGTTGGTAGATCTGTTTCGCTCGAACTTTCTGTTAGCTGTTCCGTTTCTCTTTTTGGGGTAATACGGTGAAGGAGGTAATTGCGACCACGACTCGTTCTCCGATACGCAATTTGGTTGCGCTCGCTTCGGGTTTCGGACGGGTTGCGATAATTGATTTCACCTGGTGACTCTCAGGGGTTTCGCTTGTCAGGTAAAACGAATCGTCATCAATTCTGGAATCTTCTCGTCCTTTCTTGTCCAACTGAAGTCGAAGGCGCTCATAAGCACCAACGAAACTTATCTCTTCAATAGCGGCTGTGCCGATTCGATACTGTCCGGGTCTAACAAAGTCTGTCTTGCTTAACGCTACATCTTCCGGGCGAAACACTATCGTCACGGAATCCCCTTCGCGGAATCGCACAGGGTCAAGTTGCGAGGGGATTGTAGCGTTGCCAATTTCCAGAGATGAACCACGAACAACTGCGTCGAGAAGATTAGCAGCGCCAAGGAACGTCGCGACGTATTCAGTTGCCGGCTGATTGTAGATCTCAAAGGGAGTGCCTATTTGTTCGATGTGGCCTTTATTAATAACAGCGACGCGATCGCCTAGTTCAAGCGCCTCCTCTTGATCATGAGTTATGAAGATTGCAGGAACATTTACCTTGCGAAGTAGAGCTCTTATTTCTCGGCGCAAATGCGTGCGAGTCTGCGTGTCCAACGCGCCAAACGGTTCGTCAAACAAAAGCACTTCCGGGTTGTAGGCAAGAGTTCGGGCGATGGCTACCCGCTGTTGTTGGCCTCCTGAAAGTTGGGAAGGAAACTTTTTCCGATGTTCTTCGAGTTGAACGAGTGAAAGCAGCTCATTCACGGTTTCGCGAATCTCTTTGCGTTTACGTTTTCGAATTCGCAAGCCGTACCCGATGTTCTTCTCAACGGTCATCTTGGGAAAGAGTGCGTAAGCCTGGAAGATCACGCCAACGCCACGTTCGCGCGCTGGCAACTCTGTTACATCCCGCCCGTGAAGTATGACCTTGCCTGTGTACGGCTGCTCCAGTCCGGCGATGATGCGAAGAATCGTGGTCTTACCGCTGCCGGACGCTCCCAATAAAACAAGAGCTTCACCTTCAGCGACATCAAACGAAATATCTTCGAGCACACTGGTCTTGCCAAAACGCTTACTGACACCAATCACACTGGTGGCCTTTTGCGACGATACTTCTGCCGGCGGTGTTGCTTTGTGATCTTCGATCAGTTTTTCTTTCGCTCTCAATTCTTGCCTCAATCAACATCGAGCCAGTCACGCGCGAAAAACAACACGCTGAAAATCAAAAAGGAAAAGAGTGCCAAAACAATGGCAATTGCGTTGGCAGCTTCTATTTGTCCTTCATTGAATTTTGCAAAAATGTAGAGAGGAGCTGTTTGTGTGTGTCCAGCGAGATTTCCTGAAACCAAAATTGTTGAACCAAATTCTCCAACAGCCCTCGCAAAAGTCAACAATGCGCCCGAAACAATCGCGCCTCGGAGCGATGGCAAAGTAACGTGCCAAAATGTTTGCCAACGAGTCGCGCCGATTGTAGCGGAAGCTTCTTCAAGGGAACGGCTCATCGTGTCGAACACAGGCTTAATGACACCAAACGCTAGCGGAAACGTAACGAAAACATTAGCAAGGATAATCGCACCGGCAGTAAACATTACTTGAATGCCGTGCGGTTCGAGGAAACGGCCGAGTGTTCCGTAAGGACCCCATAGCAATAACAAGGCGAAGCCGGCAACTGCGGTCGGGATTGCGGTTGGTAATGAGATGGTAACGATTAACGCGTTTCGTCCCCAAAAGTTATAGCGTGACAAAACGTACGAAGCGAACAATCCAAACACTACGTTGAAAAGTGTGGCCCAAAAACTTGTAGCCATCGACAATTTGAGGGCAAACATTGCTTCGGGGGCCATCAGCGCTCCCCAGAACTTGTCTAAACCATTCCTCATCCCAAAAATGAAAATCGATGCAAGCGGAAGAAAGACCAGCGGCAACATCATGAATACGAGCATGCCAATACTCAGCGGTCGCGCAACGTCGAAGCCGCGAACATGACGCATTGTTGGGGCGACGGTACTCATCGTTATTGAAGATTTCAGATTTCAGATTTCAGCTTTGTTGATTGTTGAGCATGACTATGCTCAGTAATGCAGACCAAGTGCTCTAATTTGAAATCAGCAGTCAACAATCAGCAATCTGAAATCAACAATCTGAAATCTGAAATCTCCTTACTTCCCTTTCTGCACTCGATCTCTAAAAACCTTTTCAATAATTTCCGGATATGCTTTATCCCAACCGCCGAAGTAATCGATCGTGAACGGTAGTTCAATATGCCCCAGTTCTTTGTTCGCATCGTTCAGGCTCTCATTCGAAACAGATCGGAAGTGATACTTTACGAATGCCTGCTGCGCCTCATCACTCCATAAGTACTGAATGAAGGCGTCGACCACTGGTCGCTTCGCCGCTGAAACATTTTTATCAATGACGACAGCTGGATGCTCGCTGAAGATTGTGGACTTGGGAATAATGACTTCCGCAGCGGCTGACCCGGTTGCTTTCATCAGCAAACCTTCAAGTTCGTAAGTGATCAAAGCGTCGCCAAAGCCTGTTTCAAACTGCGTCCTTGCCTCTCGGGCTGAACCCGGTGTCGAAATGACGTTCTTCCAAATCGACTCGAGCATTTGAACAGCTCTTGCCTGGTCCCGTTCACCACTCTGCTTTTCGGACTTCACTAACTCTGATCCATAAATTGCCAGAATGGACCATTGAGCTCCTCCTGAGCTGACAGGATCGGGATGAATGATCCGGACTCCCGCTTTAGCAAGATCTGGAAAGTCATGTATGCCCTTTGGGTTTCCCTTGCGAACCAGAATCACAAACGGTGTTTTATTCACAATCCCTTTAGAAGGAAACGAGTGCCAGTCAGTGGTTACAAAACCTCCCTGTTTCAATCGCTGAGCATCTCGATCGATTGAAAGAATTGCTATCTCAGCCTGAACGCCTTGCAATATCTGGTTAGTAACAGTTTCAGATCCGGCAAAAGACGCCGTGAAACGAACGTCTTGCCCGTGTTCACGTTTCCATTTGGCAGCAAACCCTGGGAAAACAGCCTTCTCTAACGACTCCTTCATAATTGAAAAGCCGTAGAGCGTAATAGCAACATCCCCTGATTCTGATGGTGGTTTCGGTAGGCAGCCGCCGGCAACTAAGGCCAGGGCCAAAACAATAAGACCAATACACCTTAAGCGGTGTGAAACAGTTATCCTCAAGAGTTCGGGCACTCCTTATCATAGGGCCAACCCTGGGGGCTCAATCGCAATTTCGCTGCGGGGGTGTGAGACGTCTATACCATGAGTTTGGGATCCTTGCCAATATTAACTTGTGCTACTATCTGCCCACGGCCATTGCCCTCCCTGA
>JBKPQV010000356.1:0-3226 GCA_046734235.1 Acidobacteriota bacterium | reverse complement strand
CGCTCCGCCCTGGGTCATTGACGGTAGTTTTGGACCCAGACGGAACCGAATGGACGTCCCAGGAACTGGCCGAACTAGTTCGGAACTGGGAAGGAAGTGGTATCAAGGAGGTCGCTTTTGTTATCGGTGGGCCGCGTGGGTTGTCGCGTGACTTTGTGTCAAGGGCAGATAAGCGTTGGTCGTTGTCGCGTCTAACTTTTACCCACGAGATGGCGCGCGTTTTATTGATTGAACAATTGTATCGCGCATACACGATTGTTCACGGTTTACCATATCAGAAATAAACGACACCAATCATTATCAAGTGGGGTGGAGGACTAAAACTAATAATGGATAAAAGGCGAACAAAAGTTTTCCGCGATAAGTTATTGGACCGTCGCGAAGGATTAGTGGGTCAGGTTCAAGCAGCAGAGTTGTACAGTCGTGAACGTGATGCAGAAGCGACTCAGGACCCGGCTGACATGGCAGCGAATGCATATACCAAAGAATTATTGGTATCAATGTCAGACAACGATCGACAGTTGCTAAACCTGATCGATGAAGCCCTCGAACGTATCGAGACAACTGGATACGGTAAGTGTGTTCATTGTGGAGAGGCGCTTCCTGAAAAACGTCTGGAAGCGGTACCGTGGGCGCGTCATTGCGTTCGTTGCCAGGATTTACAGGAACGCGGACTGCTCGGCGAAGACGAAGAATAGAAACTTAATAAGTCATTGACTTTGGAACGGCCTCCTGACAATCTCAGGAGGCCGTTTTTGTAGTTATGATCCTCACTCGTCATGCAAACCTCATTGTCAATGGCCTTTTGGCCTTAACCTATCCAGAACCCTGTGTACTATGTGGTAGGAGTGTTGAGGATCGCGCCTTCTTTCCCGCTTGTTCAGGTTGTTGGTCCAAGACTCGAATCTTTTCAGGTGACGAAGCAGTTTGTTGGAAATGTGGAGCTCTTGTGACGCTGCAACCAACTGCGATACGGAACAGGAGCGCACCGACTGATGCGCCTCAGGCGAGTTCATTAGACGTGTCGCATCAGTCGCTACGCTTGATCAGGCAAGTAGGTCCGGAAGAGATCCGCTGTCATCGTTGCGATGCACATGAGTTTCAAACTGCGCGTGCTTGTGGCTTGTATGAAGGGGCCCTCCGTGCGTCAGCTCTGCATCTAAAGCGCCAACCTTACTTATCAAAACATCTCCGCTCTCTTTTAGTAACTGCTGCCAAAAAATTTCCTCTAAACACAGCTACAAGGATCATCCCGGTGCCTTTACATCCTGACCGTGAACGACGTCGTGGTTTCAATCAGGCGGCAATAATTGCTCGCGCGATCTCACCCAAGCTTGGTTTGCCCGTAGATGAACTGAGTTTGACGAGAATAGTCGCTTCGGAAAAATACCGCGCTGGCCTTGATGCTAAAGGTAGACTTGATACGGTGGCTGGAGCATTTGCGGTCCGCCTTCCGAAGTTAATTGAAGGAGAGTCGATTTTGCTGCTGGATGATGTCTTTACTACTGGCGCAACGGCCACGAGTTGTGCGTCGGTCCTGCTAGCGGCAGGAGCCCTCGAAGTACAGGTTCTTACGGTTGCCAGGCCTCTCTAAACGAAATCGGGAGGTTTATAACCAACCAAATTTAAGGCAAATGCAACATAATTTTGACACTCTCTTTCTGGCTCGCGTAATATCAGGCTCAGTATGAATGGCAGAGTTTTAGTGCTAAATACTTCGTTCGAGCCTATAAATGTGTGCACTGAACGGCGCGCAGTAGTGATGATCTTCAAAGGGGTGGCACGAGTCGAAGAGCACAATGGCCATATGTTGCACTCTCAAAAGCTGTCGATACATGCACCATCAGTCATACGTTTGACCGAATACATCCACATTCCTTTTGAGCGCAGGTCGTTGTCGCGAAAGAATATCTTGCTTCGCGATCACTCAACCTGCCAGTACTGTGGTCGACAATATCCACCTTCCGAGCTTACCTTGGATCATGTGCTTCCGCGCTCGCGTGGTGGCGAGTCGGCATGGGATAATCTCGTTGCCTGTTGTAAACGTTGCAATCATAAGAAAGGTAATCGCACGCCGGAAGAATCTGGCATGCATTTACTCCGCAGACCAAGAGGGTTTTCGTTACATGTCAACAGGCAAATCATGCGTTATCTAGGGCGTGCGGATGAAACCTGGAGAAAGTACCTTTTCTACGAATCGGACAATGGAGAGTAGTTGACCGCGTAGCTGCGGTTGCTACGAAAAGAGGAAACTATGAGTAACACAATACTGGCTATCGGAGGTTTGGGTACGCCGGAGATTATTGTAATCGCGATTGTGATCTTCCTGCTGTTTGGCGCCACTCGCTTACCCCAATTGGCCAAAGCATTAGGCCAGAGTAAACGAGCGTTCAAAGACGGTTTGGACGAAGGGGAACGCGAAGGGCGAAAGGATCTCGATAAATAAACGTTGATGGCTTGTTAGTGAGTGTGACTTTTCCTGCCTACGACCAGGGTTGCTTTAACGGATAAAGAAAACTCCGCCTCATGTCTCTCTTCGTTGATTAGACGGGTTAACTCATCCATCAATTCCTTTCTCGAGTTCTTGGGCACTGACGCCAGCCAACCTTTCATGAGGAACTCCGCCACGAGCGGCGAGTTTAGGAATTGTTCGCCGTTCTCGAAATCAAACTCTTCAATATTGGTCCACGACTGAACGTCTGTGAGCCCCTCTTCATTAGCCATTTGCTCAACATCGGAAATCGTGGGTAATTCCAGAATGAGATGTTCAACATCTGATTCGTGATCGATCAGTCCTGTATTGTGCAGTGCCTCCCAATAGATCGAGAAGAACTCTCCAAAACTTGAAGCTGTAGTCAAGGCGAGGGCCACCTGCGCTCCCGGACCAGCAACTCGTACCATCTCTGAAAACATCTTCGCGAACCTGTCCCGAGAAACTAAAGATGCATTACCTACGACGAAATCAAAATGATTATCGTCGAGGTCAAGTGCATCAAGTTTACTTACGCGAAACTCAGCTGGATCTTTTGTGGCTCTCGCTTTGGCTCGGGCCAGTTGCAGGCACTCGGCGTTTTCATCCAGACAGAGAAACTCTACTTTTACTCCTGCGCGTTCATGTAAGGCGATTGCGTGACCACCAGTACCTGCGGCCACATAGAGCGCTTTGCCTTCCTTTGGCAACGTGATGTGCTGATCTATCAACTCAGCAAAGCGTTCGTCCCAGTCG
>JBKPQV010000355.1:0-4233 GCA_046734235.1 Acidobacteriota bacterium | reverse complement strand
GCGTTAGGCCAGGCGCTCTTTTCCTATGCCCGTAAGACCGCGGAATCCGATCGCGAGTATCAACGAGCAATTGAGTTGAATCCGAACTATGCAACGGCCCATCAATGGTATGGAGGCGCGAATTTGATCACGACCGGGCGTTTCGACCAGGCCATCGCCGAAGGAAGGCGAGCAGTCGAGCTTGATCCCTTATCGTTGATCGCCAATGTAGAGTTAAGCGCTATCTATGGCTACGCGCGGCAAAACGATCAGGCGATCGCTCAACTTCGCAAAGTAACCGAAATGGATCCGAACTGGTACCTTGCGCGTATGGTCCTTTGTCAAACTTATAGTTTTAACGGACAGTTTACTGAAGCTATTGCCGAGTGTGAGAAGGCCAAAGGGTTAAATGACGATCCGGCCGTGCTGTCGTACCTGGCGCGTGCGTACGTTTTGTCAGGCAAGAGAGATGAGGGAATGAAAATAGTGGCCCAGATGCATGAACTTGCTAAACAGCGCTACGTACCCGCGTATGGTTTCGGCTTTGTCTATGCCGCACTCGGCGAAAAGGATCAGGCATTTCAATGGCTGGACCGGAGCCTTCAAGATGAAAGCTGGGAAATAACCTTTTTGAAAGTTGATCCGGCACTGGATGGCCTTCGCTCAGATCCGCGGTTCAATGACCTCGTGAAACGTGTTGGATTGTAATGGTGGTTGCCTATGACATTGGGTGAAAAAAGAGCGAAGCATTTGGTAAGGAGATCGATGGTCCAGGGAGCGAAGGCGTCCTCGCCTGCTAGGTTGATAACACGAACACCTGAGAATTTGGTGAAGACCGATCGTCGTTGTCGGGTTAGCAAGCAAGCGGGGACGCCTGCACTCCCGGAACCAGGATTTCCATCATAAGCCAACAAGAAAGACGTTTTATCGGACAACAAATCAGCAATCAACAATCAACAATCATCAATGTCCTTATCCCCCAACACGACGCTCGCACATTACACAATAGTGTCTAAGATCGGTGCCGGTGGTATGGGTGAGGTCTATCGCGCTCGTGACACCAGGCTGGATCGTGAAGTTGCAATCAAACTGCTGCCCGCAGAAGTCTCAAATGATTCGGATCGTTTGCAGCGATTTGAACAGGAGGCTCGGGCCACCTCGGCACTCAATCATCCAAACATTCTCACTGTCTACGATATCGGGACCTACGACGGTTCGCCTTATATCGTTGCTGAACTACTCGAGGGCGAGGAACTTCGAGACCGACTAAACGCCGGACAAATTCCCTTACGCAAAGCAGTTGAATATGCCCGGCAAATCGTAAGCGGACTTTCAGCGGCACATGAAAAAGGAGTCGTTCATCGTGATCTGAAACCTGAAAACCTGTTTGTCACGAATGATGATCGCGTCAAGATCCTGGACTTCGGGTTAGCGAAACTCCGAGGCAACAGCAATGACGCACAAGCTTCTGAGGATGAGACACGAAAGGTAATCACCAATCCAGGTGTCGTGATGGGGACAGTTGGTTACATGTCGCCAGAACAGGTTCGCGGGGACAAATCGGATCATCGCTCCGACATCTTTTCCTTTGGCGCGATCCTGTACGAGATGATCACCGGGCGGCGTGCTTTCAGGCGGGACACGATGGCTGAAACGATGACGGCCATCCTGAGAGAAGAGCCGGAAGAGCTGAGTGCGACGAATCCAAACATCAATCCAGCGCTTGAACGTATCGTCAATCGATGCCTTGAAAAGAAACCTGAGCGACGTTTTCACTCGGCCCATGATCTTGGTTTTGCGTTGGAGTCATTGTCTGGGCCAAGCAGTTCATCGGGAAGTAGCCTGACTACTCAAGCAAATGAGGCTGTTGCCGAAACAATCAGGTCGCAGTGGAGAGTCCGACTTCCTTGGATTGTTGCCGCGATTTCAATCCTCGGTCTCCTCTCGTTGTTGGCCTTGACACTTGTAAGGTCCCGCCGGAGTGAAAGTGCCCCTACAGTTTCGCGCTTTGTTGTGATGGCTCCAGACAAAGTATCCACGTTGTTTACACCTGAATTGTCACCCGATGGGCGAGATCTGGTTTTTGCAGCGCTCAAAGAAGGCACACCCGCTTTATGGATACGTCCGCTTGCCTCAATAACCGCCACTGAGATTCCAGGGAGTGAGGGAGTTACTAATCCGCACTTTTGGTCGCCGGATAGTCGCTCGATTGCGTTTCCGGTTGGCGGACAACTGAAGAGACTGGATCTCCCCGGCGGTAATCCAAAGATACTATGTGCGATTCCTTCCGGCTCTGCTGGCGTTGGAGGCACTTGGAATAAGGATGGGGTAATTCTGTTTAGCTCGGCAGGAAAGATTTTTCGAGTTTCAGCAAACGGTGGTAATCCGGAGTTGATGATTGGCGACGACAGACCAGCTGTTGACACCTTTTACAGGTATCCAATCTTTTTGCCTGATGGTCACCACTTTCTGTATCTGAAGACTGGCAAACAACAAGGAGTGAGTTCCTCTGAAATATTCGTCACGTCGATTGAGGGCGGCGAGAAAACTCGGTTAGCGACCGTTGACTCCCAGGCACGCTACACTGCAGCTGGTGGCGGAAATCTTGTTTTCGTGCGTGACGGTTCCTTAGTCGCTCAAACCTTCGACGCGACGTCACTCAAACTCTCTGGGGAGCCTTACACAATTTCTGAGAAGGTCTCCATCAACAACATGGCAAGCGGATTCTTTTCAGTTTCCAGTGAAGGAACCATTGTGCTTGACCCATTGGGCCAAAGATTCGACTCTCAAGTTTTAGAGTGGTTTGATCGATCAGGGAAGCCTGTAGCCAGGGTTGGAGAAAACGGCAACTACTTAACGCCTATCAGTAACCAAAAGCTTTCCAGCGATGGTAAGCGAATCGCCGTTGCGAAAGTTGATCCCCAAACCAAGACCCAGGATATATACGTAATCGACATCACTAGAAACACCAGCTCGCGATTGACGTTTGACCCCGGTGAGGATCGGTACCCGATTTGGTCGTCTGATGGCAGCAGAATAGCTTGGAATTCTAATAGAGAGGGTGGAATCCCAGCCATCTATCAAAAGCTCGCCAGCGGGGTTGGCGACGACGAACTGCTATTGAAATCGGATGCAGGAGTTAGTCCTGGTTCCTGGTCTCCGGATGACCGGTTTCTTTTATACACCCGAATTGACGCGAAAACCGGAAACGATATTTGGGTGTTGCCTATGGAAGGCGACAAGAAGCCATTCGTATTCCTCCAGACTCCATTTAATGAAACAGCCCCGCGATTCTCACCAGATGGCAAGTTCGTCGTTTACGTATCGCAAGATCAAGGACGATCCGAGATTTTCGTTCAACCGTTCCCAGCCTCTGGGAATCGGTGGCAGATATCAAACAATGGTGGTCGAGCACCCGCATGGCGAGGCGACGGAAAAGAGATCTTCTACGTGTCAGAGGACAATAAGCTCGTAGCTGCTGATGTGAAAACAGGAAATGGTTTCGAGGTCGGCATACCAAAACCGCTGTTCGACGTAATGGAGTTGGGGGCCGTAAGTTTTGGCAATGTAAATTTCGCCCCATCACTCGATGGGCAACAATTTCTCATTACGCATCAGCGAGAGGCCGCTGCCAGCCTGCAATATGTTGTTGTTCAGAACTGGGCATCGGAGAAGAAATGACCTGATGTCCGATAATCTTTAGAAGCTCTTGCAAAAATCTTTGCCGCGGAGCGGCCTCAGCGTAAAGCCCAGGGTGGAGCGAAGCGGAACCCTGGGTAGAAGTGGCGGTCGCCTATACGTCCTGAAAGGACGTGAGCAAACTGATGCTCGGTCAATCGCAGCGTGAGAGACTCTTTGATTGATGAATACTGAGGTCCGGTTTGCAAACTGCAACCGGGTCGCGTCCGTTCAGGACGCATTTGCAATTCCCTATCGACCCAGGGTTCCGCTGCGCTCCACCCTGGGCTTTACGCTTAGGCCGCTCCGCAGCAAAGACTTTTGCAAGAGCCTCTTTAGCTTGTCGGTGCAGTCCCAAGGTCTCAAGTTTGGAATCGTTACGTTCAAATGACCTTTTCGGACGAGTTCTTACGTTGTTTCTAGAAGAGAGTCGGAACTAAAAGACACGATTCGCTTGCGGTTTTAGATTAATGAATTAGAGAGCTGAAACTTATGAAACCCTCCACGTACCCACGCACCGCGTCCATACTTATCGCTACGGTCTTGCTGGTTGGACTGAGCCTGCCGGGCTTGCCG
>JBKPQV010000354.1:0-12830 GCA_046734235.1 Acidobacteriota bacterium | reverse complement strand
GCTGACACCGATGTCTGTGTTCCATGCCACTGCCAGGAGTACGACTCAGCATCGCTGAAGAAATCCGAATGCTCGCCGGCCAGATCTATGTAAGCAACGACTCGGTTAGTCGGTTCGACAAGATCGGGATGTGGGTAAAATCCAGAATCCAGAAATGCGATCGTGACACCACGACCAGTAAACGTTTTGTTTGCGTCAAGGCGTTCGTGCGTTGGTATCACCGCTAGCCTGTTCGGCTGGTGACCGTGTCTATGTAATGTAGACGTCATGCCGCAGCATCCTTAATCCGACTGAGTTCCAACCTCATCGGATAAGGTGTAGTCGAGGTTTTCGAGGAAAACTTACAGGTGGGTTTGCTGCGAAGTAGAAACTCTATTTCATTAACTGCTTCTTTATCCGTTCTCTTGCATCCATCGATAGCCCCGGAGTCGAACCGAAATTGTGTTCAGGTGGTTCTCCAGGTTGGCTGCGGAGAGTCTCACGAATTGTTTGGAGATGTTCCAAGTACCATTGACACCAGGAGCATACCCAGAGATGGAGTTTCACTAAAAATCTCTCGCGGAGTGAAAGAGGATGCTCCATCGATTCGGAGATCCTCGCCACCGTTTGTTTACACGCCGGCAGACGGCGCAAAAGCCAACGACGAGACTTCAGTTTAGCTTGGTCGTACAGCCCCATAAGTTATTTAACCTGCTTGAACCAATTCACTTCCAAACAATTTCTTAAATGCAATCTTGCTCGATGAAGAATCACCCAGAGGTTGTTCACTGAGATGCTAAGCAGTTCACAAATTTCTTCACTTGAAAGCCCGTCAACTTCGCGAAACGTAAACGCGCTAGCTGTGCGCGCTGGTAAAGGTGACAAGCAGTCGTTAAAGACTTGCCAGAAGTCTGACTGCTCGACCAACTCTTCTGGAGTCGAATGCCACTCAGTTGGTGCGTAGTTAACGTTCCAGTGATTTTCCCAACTATCGGTGCGGTGGAAGAACTCTGCATGGTCGGGACCGTCTTCGTCCGCAGTTTCTCCGATGGGAGCTTCGCGAACACTCTTACGGAAATGATCAGTAATCTTATGTTTCAGAATACCCACGAGCCACGTTCGCTCTGAACCGCGGCCCTCGAATCTTCCGTACGCTTTTATAGCCGCGAGAAATGTTTCCTGAACTGCGTCTTCCGCGGCACTTTGGTCACGCATCCGAAACATCGCATACTTGAACAGGTAGTCTCCGTGCTCATCAACCCAGACGCCGGGGTCAGGAGTCTGTTCGGTTATTTGGGGCTGAGCCTCACTCATGGGAAGGGGATGCTAGACTATTCAGAGCTTTGTCTATCGGTGACGTAGCTTAGTCGATGGATATCGAACTGCCAAATAGAAACTTCGCGTAAATGTCGAAACTTGTCTGCATGAATTGCGGCACTGCCCTTTCCACCGATGCGCGCGGATGTAATCGCTGTGCCTGGAATTTAGAAGCCGAACGCATGATCGATCGAATCGTGTTCCGCTTCATATTTCCCGTCGTCGTTCTTTCTGTTTTACTTATCGTTGTCACGTTCATTTATTGGAGGCGTTCGTAGCTGCAAAACGCCACGCCTCGGAGCGATTTGCTCCGAGGTGTAGCGAAACTCCTCGAAGTTTTTAGTTGCTTCCGCCTGCCTGCATCATCGCAGCACCAACGACAATATCATCCTTCGTACCACCAAATTTAACTCCAAGTAGCTCGGACTCGTTGCCAACCATACGCCGACGAACCTCGGTGTCTCTCGCTTTCCTTTCGCCCGCTTCGACATGTGCGGCTGTCTTTACGACAACTTTCCCATCCTTCAGTACTGCCATCTCATTCGTTGTATCGTCAAACACAACGTCATAGTTACCGGCTTTGACTAAGGTACCGTTCACTGTAACGTTATCCACAAACGTCACATTTTTCTTTCGAGTTTTGGCAAATGCAGCAGTGCCCGCCAAGGCCACCAGCAGCAATGCAATCACAACACGGTTGGCTAATCTCATCTCAATCTCCTTATATACACTCAAGTTTTCTCTCAATACGCACTAGCCCAAACTAGCGCCCCCCACGCGCCCAAATAACCCGGCACACACATTGGTCGCTGGAAGAAGCAAAACCTTACAAAGACCCTTGTAATGATTTTTGATGAGCCACGACCAATAACTGTCCGAGCACAACTTTCATTAAAATGCTGAACACACTTAACGATTTCACCTCGAAACTTTTTGGCGATTCGCGTCTGTTCCTTCTTGAACACCGTCTTTTCAACACTATTACGTTGCTCAGCGCGGTCTCAAACGTGGGCGGAGCGCTCACAATAATGAGCACGCAGCACCGACAATTTCTTGTGTTGCTCAACTTCGGGACCGGCATTCTTTTCCTTCTCTTTTACCTACTCTCGCGGTTTCGTAATGCCTACCAAATTCTTTACTGGCCTTTCATACTTCTGATCACAGGCTTCTTATTTGTGAATTCGCTTCACAACGCTGGTTCGCATGGGGGAGCGCACTACTACTTCATAACAGCGTTGGTAATGGCAGTGATTTTGTCAGGGAAGCATCGTCGGACAATTCTAGCCGTCGCACTGTTTGTCGGTGCTGCGTTCGCCCTTTTGATTGTGGAACACAACTATCCGAGTTTAGTTACACAGTTTACTGACGAACGTGAGCGGTTCCTGGATGTTTCGGGAAATCTTTTGTTCGCACAGATTTTTACTGGGGCGATGGTTCAGGTCCTTAGTCAAAATCTTAATCAGGAGAGACGCAAATCAGACAGATTGTTGAGAAATGTCTTGCCAGAAAGTATTGCTCTGGAGTTGAAACAAACTGAACGGGTGCAACCGGTCGACTACGAGAGTGCAACTGTGCTTTTCACCGACTTTGTCGGTTTTACACGAATCGCAGAAGGCTTCACACCACAACGTCTGATTGGTGAACTCGACGCCTGTTTTAGCAAGTTCGATGAAATAGCAAGACGACACGGACTCGAAAAAATAAAGACTATCGGCGATTCATATATGGCTGTTGGCGGAATTCCTAAACCGAACCAAACGCACGCTATTGATTGTGTATTTGCCGCGTTAGAGATTGAACGGTTTGTTAGTGAACTAAGAGAACAAGAGATGGCAGAGAATCGGCCATATTGGCAGATTCGCATAGGAGTACATTCTGGCGATCTCGTAGCAGGTGTTGTCGGTAGCGAGAAGTTTTCTTACGACGTGTGGGGCGATACAGTAAATACAGCAAGCCGTTTCGAATCCTCGGGCGTTCCCGGAAGAGTGAACATCTCGTCAGCGACTTATGAGCTAGTTAAAGAAATTTTCGACTGTGAATATCGTGGAAAGGTCTCAGCCAAAAACAAAGGCGACGTTGATATGTATCTAGTGGGAGGGCTTCGCAGGAGCTAAGCTGATCCTGATTCAGATCCTCCAGCGAAGAGGCTCAGGCCGAAATCCAATTACAGTGAAGATGCCGTTGGTTACGAGTACTGCTGGTTTCTATTGAGACCCAAGCGCAACACCGCCGTTGACTTCATTCGAAAGTTCGCTGTTGTGAGCGCATCAGCAGCCGCCCCTCATGGTCGACCCGTGAAGGGCGGATTGAACCCTGTGCTCTGTTTCGCACACTGGACTGCGCTCGTCTGAATACTCGTAGACCTTCATGGCGCGGCGACACTGACCTCCATGTGCGCCGTGGCGAAGGTGTTGAATTGCTGAACTATCGCGAAGCCTGTTGATCCACCACCGATGAGCTGGCCCAATTCACTGTTCGGGTCTGTTGTGAGGGTTAGGTTTGCGCTACCAATGTAGATGGCAGGAACGTCCGTGTTCATCTTCACGCCTCCGCGCCGTCCGTTCTGCCACCAGTTGGCGACGAATGAGCCGGAAGGGATCTCCGACCTGGTCACGGTGCCGGCGAGCGAGAACATCGGGTCACCCGGGCGCGGCACGTTTACTGAGAATGGGACCGGGCTCCCCATCGCGCTGGGCACATAGCCGTACGTGATGTTCTGCACGTGTTGGGCACCAACGCCAAGCCGGACGAGATGATTGGCAAGTTCGGCATCCGTGGTGTAGTACCAGAGAGTGTAGTTGTTGATATCGCCGGTGAAGTCGGGCGGGACGATCACCAGACCAACCTGGGTGATTGAGCCCGTGTTGGGACTCTGCCCACCGACCGCGATGTCGCAGCGCGCCGTGCGTACGACGAGCGGCGTTACTGGCCCGGCTTCGCCAACCAGGTGAAATTCGGGCGGGACCAGCGCGCGTGCCTTGTCGGTCGCGACGAGGGTAACGCCGATGCTTTCGACGCAGTTAGTAAACTCGACAGCGAAGTTCGCTGATCCGTCTGGTAGCGCCTCTAGGTTTTCACTAACCGAGCCCGACGAATTGGCAGCGCGGATCAGGTCCGTCCCGTTCGTCGTCGCAGAACCCAACGATGTACGTGTGGTCGTTTCAATGACTGCCAAAACAAACGCCATTAGCGCAAGCGCGATGGTGAATCTGTGACGTCTTTGAGTAATTATTGAAGATGAGTTCATAAGCTTTGCTCCGGTTTTCAAATGGGAAACCTCAAAGTCCTATTGTTCTGTCGGCTGGTATGCTGCCGAGATCAACGAAGCGGGAGTGGACTCGTCATCCCAGCCCGAGGTGCAATCGAAAGAGGTTTCGCTATATCCTTGGGCGAAAAAATTGAGAGTTTTCCATCATGCGCGGAGAGAATTTTCTTTCCGAATTTGTGGCGTCCCCCTGTGCAATGATGAGCATTAGTGGTCACTGAGGGCATCCAGTGAGGGATGCCTCTCATGCGCAATCATGAGCGTTGTGGGTCACTGAGTGTTGCGGAACTGTCTGCACGATTAGAAAGTGCGTGCTCCATCGATCGTTGGTCGTGGCAATCGACCGTGGTTATTGAGAAACGGTAAGAATCTTAGCTTTATGGATAGCGTTAAATAGTTCTCTCGCCAAGCTCGGGTTTAGGTCTTGAAGCTTCCGATCCAGCTCAATTGCTTCAGCTCTTTTGTTGAGTAGCAGATAGATAACGCCGAGATCCATGTGTGCCTCGGCGTAATCCGGCCTGAGGTATATTGCGCTTCTGAAGCAATCGACTGCTTCTTTGTTCTTGCGCAAGTGGCCATAAGCAACTCCCAATCTGTAATAAGCTTCGGGCAGATTCGGCTCAAGCCGAATTGCCTTTTGGCTCGCTTCTACTGCGTCTTGAAAACGATGGTGATTGGTGTAGGTGACACTCAGATTTACGTAGAGCTGTGCCCAGCCAGGTTCGAGCTCGATCGCATGTTGGAGTGTTTTGATAGACTCGCCGAAAAGCTTTGAACAGTTATACGCCACGCCTAGCCCGTTGTACGCCTCTGCCCACTTGGGTTCAATGCGAATAGCTTCCTTAAACTCCTCGACTGCCTCTGTGCAGAGTCCTATGTTGTTGTACGTTGCGGCAAGGAAGTAATGGGCGTCTGCCAACTCGGGCTCAAGCTGGATTGCCTGCCTAAGCACCTCAACTGCTCTCGTATTTTGACCTGACTTTGAATAGGTGAACCCAAGTTTCGTGAACGCGACTGCTTCGCGTGACTCCTGTCGCTCCAATGGACGAGATTGTCCGAAAACCAAAGTCATACCAGTCAGGGAGAGGAAAAGTAGAGTAATAATGTTTGGCTTCATGGTACTGTTTCTAACGAACGCCATTAGCGTGAGCACGAAGGTGAATCTCTGACTTGTGTTCATTCTCTTCTTCCTTTCATGTCAGGACCCTATCCGGAGTACTTGGCCTACGCCGCTGAAAATACTGTTATTGGTTACGTAGAGAGTTCCGTCCGAATCAACGGCCACACCGCCTGGTGCAAAGAGTGCGCCCTCGGCGATCTCAGTACGTGTGCCGTCCGGGGCGACGCGAATCAGCGCGCCGGTCCAGTCGTTGAAAACAAAAGCATCGAACAACCCGTTCTTGGCGAGTTCCAGTACATACAACGATCCATCCGGACCGAACGCCACATCGACTACTGCTGTAAATCCACCGGCATAAACCTCTGGAGTCCCGCCTTGTGCCGGCAAGCGATAGATGTTTGCCTCACCAACTGGGAATGGGAAACCTGTAAGCTGGCCCACGTAGTAATGTCCGTCAGGTCCGAGTGCAACCGACGTCGGCACGGCGTCCATCGGAATCTGTGTGCCGGGCGGGAGTTCAAGGAAAGGCGGGGCATCAACCATTCGGTCGGGAAAAACCGCGAGGGTTGATATCGCACCACTCGAATTCACCTGATTCAAGGCGTTGGCCCCTGCGTCTGCAACGATCTCTTTGCCCGACAGGGCCAGGATGCCGTACGGATTCGAGTCCTCTTCATCGCCGGTGGGATTGACCTCTGCTTCGTAAGCGCCCAGGTCCTGCTGCAGATTCCAGTTTCCGCTGGCGTTCATGCGGGCCAGGTGGGCCAAACTTGCGCCGTCCGGTCCGAAGTCAACTGTTCGAGCTGCAGGGTCTCCTCCAAAGCCGATGGTCAGAGCTCCGTTGCCCCGACCTTGAAACGATATGTCGTGTGGACCAATGGCGAAGCTGCCATCGGCAACTGCCAGCGATGGCAAACCCGTCGCGACGCGCGTAATTGCTTCGCCTCGCAAGTCAATCCGCGTGATTGAGCCAGTCGTCCCATAACAACGGAGACCTTCCGGCCCTTCCGCGCAGAGACCCGGGCCACCGCTACCTGCTTCGGCAACATAGAGGGCGCCTTCCGGTCCGAAGTTCAGCCCGCGTGGATTGTTCAAGCCGGTGGCAATCACTTCTGTGGATTGAATGTTGGCTAAAGGGCCGGCGGCTCTTACGGCCTCAACTGGGTTGGCAGCGGAAAGAACTGCAACTACGGCGGCGATCAGCGCGGTAAAGGCGAACGCCCACGAGATTCTGTTTCTGGTATTCATAACTCTGCCTATCCTTTCATTTCTGGAGTCAACTAGTTCGGCGAAAAGCTGCTCAAAATCCCATCATCGAACGGAAGATTTTTTTGCCTTACTTGGTGGCTTTGCGTATTTTGGTAGAAGAAAAGGGTGGCAGAGTGGATGCTATAATCGCGCTGGGTACGAGCACCGATTTTGACCAAAACCCCAAGACAAGATGGCGAGTTTCCTGCCGAGGAAATTACAGGCTTGCTCCTTGATTGGGGCAACGGCGATAAGGCTGCGCTTGATCGGGTAATCCCGCTGGTCTATCAGGAACTGCGCCGGCTGGCCCACCGACAGATGCGCCGCGAGCGCGCCGGCGACACGCTGCAAACGACGGCACTAATTAATGAAGCCTATCTCCGCCTCGTTGACTACACGCGTGTGCGACCGCGCGACCGGGCACACTTCTTCGCTATTGCCGCTCAGGCTATGCGCCGTATTCTGATCGAACGAGCACGCAGCCGTCGTTCTTCAAAGCGCGGCAGCGGCGCCCAGCAAGTCTCTCTGGATCAAGCCGCGGAGGTGTCGAATCAGCGCGCCGCGGATTTGGTGGCACTCGACGATGCGCTTACGAGTCTCGCAATTATTGACCCGCGCAAAGCTCAGACAGTCGAGTTGCGATACTTTGGAGGAATGACAATAGAAGAGACGGCAGAGGTCCTCGAAGTTTCAACTCCCACGGTCGAACGCGATTGGCACATGGCGAAGATTTGGCTGTATCGGGAAATCAGTAAGACAGCGTAAAACAGTGATGAGTAATGAGTGATGAGTAATGAGTGATGAGTAATGAGTGATGAGTAATGAGTGATGAGTGATAAGTAACGAGGTCAGTCACATTACTCATCATTGAGTACTCATGACTTTGCACAAAAAGTTAGATACCACCTGCTTTAGCAGCGTGGAGTTTCAGTTTCGCGCTACGAAGGCCGCTCTTCACTAGGTCTGTAGCGGGAAGTTGAGACTCCACACTGCTAAAGCAGGTGGTATCTCATGTGAAGTTTGGTGCCGACTTCTAGCGGGAAGTTGAGACTCCACACTGCTAAAGCAGCTGGTATCTCATGTGAAGTTTGGTGCCGACTTCTAGCGGGAAGTTGAGACTCCATCCCGAGTGGTCGGGACTAAAGCAGGTGGTATCTGACTTTTTGAGCAAAGCCTGTACTCATCACTTATCACTTATCACTATTCTTATGACCCCCGAACGCTGGCAACAAATCGAGCAAATATTCCGCACGGTACTTGAACTCGAACCCGCCGAGCGCACGGCAATTCTCGATCGCGAGTGTGCAGGGGACGCAGGCCTGCGCGCAGAAGTAGAGTCGCTTATCGCTTCGGCGAGGCCAGCGGAGAGCTTTCTCACCGGGAACGCCCTTAATGATGCTTACGTGTTACTCGAAGATGGGGAGTCCGAATCACTCATCGGACACCAGATCCGTCACTACGTCATCCAGAAGCAACTCGGCTCCGGTGGAATGGGAGATGTTTATCTCGCCCAGGACATCGGGCTGGAACGCAGTGTAGCGCTGAAACTCGTCGACCCTACCGTTACTAGCGATAGCGCGACGCGCGCACGTTTTCTACGCGAAGCACGTCTCGCCTCGGCACTCGACCACCCGAACATCTGCACAATTCACGAAGTCGGCGAAGCTGAAGGCCGTCTGTTCATAGCGATGCAGTATGTCGAGGGCGAGACTCTTCGGAGAGTGATTGACGGCCGGCCGCTCAGCCTCGACTCCTTGCTCTCGATCGCACTACAGGTGGCAGACGCGCTCTTCGCGGCTCACTCTCAGGGAATTATTCATCGTGACATCAAATCAGAGAACATCATCATCACGCCGCGCGGGCAGGCAAAGGTGCTCGACTTCGGATTGGCAAAGCTATTGGAACAAGCGGAAGGTGAAGCCGAAACCCATTTGACGATGACCGGCGCAATAATAGGAACGCCCGTCGCAATGTCGCCTGAGCAGGCGCGCGGCGAGCGAGTGGATCATCGCAGTGACATCTTCTCGTTCGGCGTGGTGCTGTATGAGATGGCGACCGGCCACATCCCATTTAGCGGGAGATCGAGGGCCGATGTGATCAGCGCGCTGCTCAATCAGACACAAACGTCTGCCCACGATCTAAACCAGGAAATAACATCGGGCTTGTCGGCGCTGATTGATCGCGCATTGGCGAAAGAATCTGTTGATCGTTACCAGGGCATGGATGAGGTGATCGCCGACTTGCGGCAAGCCGTCCGAGAGGTTGGTGGGCTCGATCGGCTGTTCAGTTCTTCTGACCTTCAGCGCGGTGCGGTGCCACTGGTTCCACCGCGGCGACTGGTTCCAGTCGGGGTGTTCGGTAGCCGAATTCAAAGTCGGGTGGCAATAGTTGGGCTCACAATCCTTGCCGTGTTTCTGGTCGGCCTCGCGCTTGCAATTTACTTCTCACGACGCCAGCCGTCGCTTCCAAACGTTTCCATCAAGTCAATAGCAGTACTACCATTCAAACCCTTAGTTGCAGGGAGTCGTGACGAAGCGCTCGAGTTGGGAATGGCGGATACGCTTATTAATAAGTTGAGCAACATCAAAGAGGTCACCGTCCGCCCGCTTAGCGCTGTGCGACAGTACACGGGTCTGGAACAGGACGCAGCGACTGCCGGGCGCGAACAGAAAGTGGACGCGGTGCTGGACGGAAGCATACAGAGGTCTGGCGAGAAGATTAGAGTGACTGTGAGATTCGTGCGCGTGGCAGATGGGCACGAGATTTGGTCCGAACAGTTTGACGAGAAGTTGACGGACATATTTTCCGTACAGGATTCGGTCTCAAGCAAAGTCTCGGGCTTGCTCGCGATCACGTTGAGTGGCGATGAGAAAGAGAGGCTGACGAAACACCAGACCGGCGACGTCGGGGCGTACCAGCTCTACCTGATCGGCCGCTACCACCTAAACAGATTGACTGACGATGGAATTTGGAAAGGCCGTGATTACTTTCAAAAGGCAATCGATAAAGATCCGAACTACGCTCTGGCCTATGCCGGTATGGCAGATGCTTACAACAGACTTAGTGCTTTTAATGTGGTCTCACCGCGGGAGGGCTTCCCACGCGCGAAGGTGGCGGCGCTAAAGGCGTTGGAGCTTGACGACAAGTTGGCTGAAGCCCATACCACGCTCGGGTCCGTCAAATTGTTATATGAATGGGACTGGGCGGGCGCAGAAGCAGAATTCAAACGAGCACTTGAGATCAACCCGAGTTATTCGGATGCACATCAGACGTATGGCAACTATTTGTCTCAAGTGATGGGGCGATACGATGAAGCTTTGATAGAGATGAGACGAGCCCAGGAACTTGATCCACTCTCGGTCGAAAAAAACGTAGGTATTGGAGATGTTCTTTACTATCAACGTCAATACGACCAGGCACTAGAGCAATACCAAAAAGTGCTCGAGATGGACCCGAATTCGGGCTTTACGCATTGGGCACTTGGGAATGTTTATGTACAAAAAAAGAGTTATGAGGAAGCAATCGCAGAGTATCACAAAGCGATACCTCTTTCCGGAGACAGTCCTGATGAACCAGCATCGCTCGCCTGTGCCTATGCACTTTCAGGAAAGACACGAGAGGCGCGGCTAGTGTTAGACGATTTGTCCACACGCTCGAAGCGAAGGTATATCTCGCCGACCGTCATAGCGTTCATCTACATCGCGCTTGGTGAGAAGGACGAGGCGTTCAGTTTGCTTGACAAGGCTTTTGAAGGTCGGGACTTCCTCCTGGTTCTCCTCAACCAAGACCCACTGTTCGACGGTCTTCGGTCGGATGCGCGTTTTGCAGACCTGGTGCGACGCGTTGGCCTCCCGCATAAAGTTTGAAGTCAGGCGCAAAACGCTAACCTCGGAAATGCCATTACGCATTCGTTAGGCGTGAGATTCTCTTTATAGTCTAAACCGACTTGATGCTCGAAAGGTGTGGGGCATTTGTCCTCATCCCTGGTAGAAACTGCACGGAGTCTCGCCAAACTTTCGATTGTGTTGGTTAAAAGCTGCTCGCGTTCGTGTTAGTTAATTGAGAAACGCAATTTGTAACAATGTCGTGTTTGTAGGCCCAGTATATAAGCGTGACTGGGTATACAAATCCAACTTGGATGGCTACTACTACGGATGCACGAGCTCTGCAGAAAGCCGCTGCTAATGATCGCATCGCGGCCAGGTGGGATTCGAGTTCGTTTTTCACAATCGATCTGAACATCACTGACGGCCAAACCCATCGGGTTGCGTTTTATGGACTGGATTGGGATGGAAACAATCGCTCGCAGAGAATTGACGTGACGGATTGGGCAACGAATGCTCTGTTGGATAGTCGATCGATGTCACAATTCAATGGTGGACAGTATTTGGTTTGGGACATCAGAGGCCACGTAACGATCAGAGTCAATAGAATTGGCGCCAAGACCGCGGTTGTGAGTGGCTTGTATTTCGGTGGTCCAGTCTCAAGCCCAACTCCGACACCGACACCGAATCCATGCTCTGCATATGTCACTCCATCGTCCTTAACACTCTTCAGCAATGGATCTGGCAATTTGAGTGTGCAGTTGCCCGGATTCGTAGGGATCGGAACCATAAGTTCCAGACCGAGCGCTCAGATTCAGGTGTCACCTCTTTCTCAGAGCGTCTCTGGAACCAATTTCGTCAACTTCACCGTTAGCGTAAGAAACAAGAGCGGTAACGTTGTGGTCTCTACACCCTGCGGTAACAAGACTATACCCATCACTGTCAAGTAGTTCAAATTCGATAGGAAAAGTGCTCACACTATACTCTTTGTAGTATAGGTGAGCACTTTTTGATGAAAACTCTTTAGCGGCCGCTGCAACGTGGCTTACGGACGATTTCTGTTGAAGCTTCCTACCCGAATCGCCACTTCCTTAAATCCCGCATCCCTCTCGGCCGGTAACCAAGACCGGACCGCGCGAAAGTTGAGATTTCAGCAAACTTTACGATCTGCACTTCGGAGGATTGCCTAAGTCTGATAGATAATCTTAGTGATTGTAGGATCGCTGGTGCGCCCTTCGTAGACTTCCCGGGCACGTGACAGCGCCGCTTCAACGTGCGGGAGCATATTATTCTCGCCGAGAGACCGGATGAAAGGCGACTGCCTCAAGAGCTGTTCAGGTTGACTCCGGGCGCCACACAACAATAGCGTTCGCCCTGTAGCATGCAAGCGGTCAGCAAGCTTCTCCAACTCATGCAAGCCGGTAGCGTCTATGGCGGTCATGTTTCTGAGGCGCAAGATCACAACGGGTGGAAGTGAGTCCACTTCTACTGTGGCCTCTGACAACTTCTCCGTGGCCCCAAACAAAAAGGGGCCATGTATTCGCAGCACCAGGACATAGGGAGGCAGCAGCTTGTCTTGCAGGACGTGCGGACGACCGTCCTCTATATACTCTTCCGTCACCGGAGCGACAGTGGTCGTTTGCGAAACCCTATAGATGTAAAGGAGCGCCGCGAACAACATTCCCATCTCGACTGCGACAGTCAGATCCGCCAGCACAGTAAGGGCGAAGGTCATCACCCACACGATAATGTCCGCTTTCGACAGCTTGAGTATTGTCTTTACTTCGCGCCACTCACTCATGTTGTAGGCCACTACGAAAAGGATTGCTGCCAGCGTGGCCAGCGGAATGAAACGCGCGAGGGGCGCAGCCACCAGTAAGATGACGAGCAAAGTCAATGCGTGGACCATTCCCGAGACAGGAGTACGAGCGCCTGATCTGATGTTAGTGGCCGTGCGCGCGATTGCCCCTGTGGCCGGTATGCCCCCCACGAAAGGGACGGCGAGGTTGGCAATGCCCTGTGCGAGCAGTTCCATGTTGGAGTTATGTCTGTCGCCGCTCATGTTATCGGCGACTAC
>JBKPQV010000353.1:0-5072 GCA_046734235.1 Acidobacteriota bacterium | reverse complement strand
GGCTATAGCTGCCCGCCGCAAGCTTTTGACCATTAATCAGAACATCGTCAGTCACTACAAACATCGTGGCCTCGTTTGCCCCTGTGCGCCATATGTGACCATATGGAACAATGACCGCGTCTTTTGGGCGAACGTTTTGGTCATCGAGGGTGGCCTCACCTGTGGTCTTCGCCTGCTCGGGAAGAGGATCACCCCAAATCTTTCGTCCCTTAACACCAGGACGACTGTACGTAATGGTTATATCAGTCACACCAATAGTCTGCATGACACTGGCCTTTTGACTCGGCCTTGGTGTAACTACTTGCGCCATTGCCGCGCTGATACTGCCCAACACAAGCAAGGCGGCACCGATAAGAATGAAACTGCGTCTCAAAGAACTCATGGGCTTTCTCCTTAATAAATCGTTGGACTCGGTCTTTGGATTTTGGTCTTAGGTCCTTGTACTACGATCTTGTGTTCTAAATCCTCTTAGTCTCCGATGACGCCCAGTCCGCCCACTGGACCAACTAGAACCTAAGACCAAAAACTCAAGACCGATTTTCAGCTACCAAATCTGGCAGCGATCTTTTTCAGCTCGTACCATCGCGTCGCCCGCCTTACAGGTGAACGCGGCGGCAAACTGCGGCATGTTCGACAACGGACCATTCACGCGAAACTTAGCCAGTGGATGTGGATCTACATTCGTCAACATCCGCGCCAGTTCAGGTCGCATGTTAGTGGCCCAACCTCTTGCGTATCCCAGAAAGAACCTCTGCTCGGGAGTAAAACCATCTATGACCTTTCGAGGTTTTCCTTCTATTGCTTTCTGGAAGGCGGCGTAGGCGACTACCAGACCACCAAGGTCTGCGATTGATTCGCCGACAACGAGTTTGCCATTTTGGTTGAGGCCTTTCTCAACCTCGAATCCGTTGAATTGATTGACAATACATTCAGCACGAGCCTTGAACTCTTTAAGGTCATTTTCGGTCCACCAATTAGAAAAGTTCCCAGTGGCATCAAACTGTGCCCCAGTATCGTCGAAACCATGCGTCATCTCGTGACCGATTACTGAGCCCATGCCACCATAGTTGTAAGCGTCGTCCGCTTCTGCATCGAAAAACGGTGGCTGCAGAATACCTGCCGGAAAAACTATTTCGTTGATCTGAGGATTGTAATAGGCATTGACTGTGGGCGGAGACATTCCCCACTCCATCCTGTCGACCGGCTGTCCAATCTTCTTCAGATCGCGACGTTTTTCAAAAGCAGCGGCTCGTGCCCGGTTCAAAACATATGGACCACGATCAATTTCCAGCGACGAATAGTCACGCCATTTGTCTGGATAACCTATCTTATTAAGAAAAGCGTCGAGTTTTTTGATCGCTTGTTTACGGGTCTCATCGCTCATCCACGACAAAGTGGTGAGGTCACTCTTTAAGGCCGCCTCGAGGTTACGGACCATGTCCAGGGCGCGTGCCTTTGCTGCCGGCGGAAACGCTTTCTTCACCCAAACCTCACCAAGTGCCTCGCCCATCACGCGGTCGGTCCCAGCCGAGCATCTCTTCCAACGCGGCAGGTTCTCTTTTGATCCCTGCAAAACCTTGCCTTTGAAATTGAAATCTTCGTCAACGAAGGCAGCCGATAGCGCAGGAGCAGTATTGTTGATTAGATGCCAGCGAATATAGGTCTGCCAATCTGCAATCGGCACTCCAGTGAGCATCGTATTCACAGCTTTGAAAAATTCCGGCGTGGCAACGTTGACGTCAGTCTTTTGCGTAACGCCGAGCTTCTGCATGTAAGCTTGCCAATCGTAGCCAGGCGCCAACTCCTTTACCTGGGCCACCGTCATCCGGTGATAAATCTTTTCCGGATCTCGCATGTCCACTTTGGTCATCGAGGCTTCCGCTAGTTTCGTTTCAATGGCAAGGACAGTCTTCGCCTCGGCAGCTGCCTTTGCGGAATCGTCACCCAACAGCTCAAACATCTTAGCAACGTGCTTAACATAAGCGTCGCGAGTTGCGACCGACTTCTCATCGGTCTTGGTGTAGTAATCCCGATCTGGCAGACCAAGGCCCCCCTGGTAGATTTCGAAAGTGACCTCAGCGCTGTTTTTGAAATCCTGGGTTGAATCGGAGTTGAAAACTACGTGGAGTCCCATCGAATGGAAGTGAGCAATAGCGTCCTGCAATGTTGCGACATCTTTAACTTTCGCTATCCGATCAAACGCAGGCGCCAATGGTTTAATACCCTCTGCTTCAATTTTTGCCTCATCCATGCAGGTGGCGTAATAGTCGCCGACCTTTTGCTCGCTGCTACCTTTTGGAGCGTTGGTGTTTTTGGCAGCCGCCTCAAGAATCTCATGCACAACGTCGCGATTGCGCTCATCGAGAATATTTGCTACTCCCCAACTCGAGTAGGCAGCCGGTATTGGATTCGCAGCCAACCATCCACCATTGGCGTATTGATAGAAGTCTGTGCAAGCAGCGGTATTTTTATCCAGGCTTGATAAGTCGTAACCGTGCCCAGTTTGGCCGAGGACGGTCGCAACAGCGATAGCGACCAGCAACATTCCGGCGATGACGGTCTTCGAGGAACTGTTCATTTAGTAAACTCCGTAACTTTTTTGATAGACGGGGAAACGAGCGGTGCGCCCATTGTAGCTGGAAGTCAGGAAACGTACCAAATGCGGCCCGAGGAGGCTCTGTGTCTCTGTGTCGTCGAGAAACTCTCAGCGTCTCTGCGAACTCTGCGTCTCGGCGTTTTAACAATCTGCAGAATATTCATAACGCAGAGACGCAAAGAACGCAGAGACGCAGAGACTTCCTAATGAGACTCACAAAACATAGAGACATCAGAGGTCGCAGCTGCTGACAATGCCTATCCCTTCGTGCTAAAAGTACCTCGCAAACAGTTCTTCTTTTTCAACCCACAATTTAACTTCTGCTATTTGCTTCTGGCATCTGTGTCAGTTTGGAGGATACAAGCCCATGTCTCGTCGCAGCTCCAAGGCCATCGTCTCCCTCAAAAACATTGTTAGCACTTTCGGTCTCATTACTTTTTGTGTTCTGTTCCCAGTCGTCGCAAATTCTCAAAATGGCCACGGTGGGCCAAGTCAAACGAGACTGTTGCGGAGTCCTACCGTCAGCGCAAATCAAATTGGATTCGCCTACGCAAACAACATTTGGGTTGCTCCTCGCGCTGGCGGTGTCGCTCGCCGCGTTACAAGCTTTCAAGGCCAAACAGCTAATCCACATTTTTCGGCTGACGGTCGGTGGATTGCTTTCAGCGGCGAATATGCAGGTAACTTCGATGTCTACGTTGTGGCTGCTGACGGCGGCGAACCAAAACGCCTTACATGGCACCCTGGCGCAGACATGGTTGAAGGTTGGACCGCTGATGGCAAGTCAATCATGTTCTCTTCAACAAGGGCGACATGGGCACCGAGTGGCGCACCACGCTTCTGGACGGTTGCTGCCGAAGGTGGAGTTGAAGAACCGATGTCCATACCTCGAGGTTATCAGGGCAAGATTTCTCCGAACGGCACTCACATCGCTTATCGCATGAACAACTCGTGGGATGAAGAGCGCCGCAATTATCGGGGTGGACAAAATCGTCCCATTTGGATTGTTGATCTGAAGACTTTCGATCTTGTTTCCCCTCCCTGGACTGATTCCAAGGATGTTTGCCCTGTCTGGGTTGATACATCGGTGTTCTTTATTTCTGATCGCGACGGCGTTGCCAATATCTGGCAATACGAAACTACTACCAGGAAGCTTACTCAAGTTACGAAGTTCACTGACTTCGATGTTAAGGCGATGGATTCTGGAGCCGGAGCAATCGTCTTCGAACAAGCAGGCTACATTCACGAACTCAATCCCAAAACCGGCAAAGAATCGATCGTGAACATCAACGCCTCGGGTGACTTCCCCTGGATGATGGCAAACTGGGAAGACATATCCAACCGCATCACCAACATGGCAGTGTCGCCTACTGGAAAAAGGGTTGTCGTCGAAGCACGAGGCGAAGTATTCACAATTCCCGCCGACAAGGGCGATGTTCGCAATCTCACTAACTCAAGTGGATCTGCGGAAAGAGATCCCGCATGGTCGCCGGATGGAAAATTTGTTTCTTACTTCAGTGATAAGTCAGGTGAATACAAATTAGTTATTGAAGCTCAGGACGGACTCACTCCGCCGCGTGAGATCGATCTCCCGCAACCGACTCATTACTACACTCCGTCATGGTCTCCAGATTCAAAGAAACTACTTTACACAGACACTAACCTAAAAGTTTGGGTGCTGGATGTAGCGTCGGGCCAGGCCAAGATCGTTGGCAACGATCCCTGGATGGTTCCAACGCGCACGCTGAATCCCGTGTGGAGTCCTGATTCAAAGTGGGTCGCTTACTCAAGTCGCCTGCGTTCGTTGTATCACGCAATCTTCATCAGCAACGTCGAGACTGGCGAAGCAAAGCAAGTAACCGATGGTCTTGCCGATGCGGTATGGCCGGCATGGGATGCAAGTGGCAAATACCTTTGGTTCCTGGCATCAACAGATTTCGGCCTACGTTCGCAATGGTTGGACATGACATCGTATGACCACGATGAAACGTTCGGGCTTTACTTTGCCGTGCTAAGGAAAAGTGATCCAAGTCCGTTACTACCTGAAAGTGATGAAGACCGGGGAGTGGGAACAGGCACTCGTCGATTACAACCTGGCGCTTGCGCAGGTGACGTTCCGGCAGGTGGTGGGGGCGACGCCGGCGGTGCGGCTGAAGGCGGTGGTGGCGGACCGCGTGGTCCAAGGGGTCCAGTTACCGTTCAAGTCGATTTCGATGGACTCTCACAACGAATCGTTTCAGTGCCAGGTGTCCCTGAACGACAATATGCCGACCTCCAGGCCGGCATCGATGGTTATGTTTACTACCTTGAAGCGGGACGCGGAGGCGCTGGTGGTGGCGGCGGTGGTGCCGCTCCAGCTGGAAACGAATTGATGCGCTATCGAATCTGCGATCGCCGGGCCACAACTTTCGCTAGCGGAGTCGCGGCATACGAAGTCAGTGCGGATCACCGAAAGTTGTTATATCGAGCAGCAGGC
>JBKPQV010000352.1:0-6820 GCA_046734235.1 Acidobacteriota bacterium | reverse complement strand
ACTTACGGAGCAACATCAACGGCTGGGGTCGCAGGCTCGACGAATATCGCCGTCATCGCGTCGCGATTGAACGAGGCCAGGTATCCAGGACTCTTATTCGCCGGAGCTGCGATGATGCTGGTTGGTTTTGGATTTAAGATCGCTACGGCACCATTTCACGTTTGGACGCCCGATGTTTACGAGGGAGCGCCCACGCCGGTTACAGCTTTCATGGCAGCTGGACCAAAGGCGGCTGGCTTTGCTTCTTTCATTCGCGTTTTTGTTTTCGGATTCCCGTTCGTGGTCGCCGCTTCAAATACCTCCATAGGCTCTGGCGTACATACTGCCTGGCTTACGACCTTGTCTATTCTAGCAGTCCTGACAATGACACTCGGCAACGTCGTGGCAATAACGCAGAACAACGTGAAACGAATGCTGGCCTATTCGTCGATTGCGCACGCAGGCTATGCATTAGTTGGGATGATTGCGGCTGGCGCGGCAGCGGACCTGACACAGAGAAACGCGGCGGTCACTGCCGTAATGTTCTACTTGTTGACCTACGCAGTGATGAATATCGGCGCCTTCACAGTGGTCCAACTGATTGCTCGCAGTGGCGACCGGCGGACTGCAATTGAAGACTACAACGGCATCGGCTTTCAATCGCCGGTCCTTGCCTTCTCGCTTTCTCTGTTCATGTTGAGCCTGCTGGGAATGCCGCTCACCGCTGGATTTATTGGCAAGGTGATGGTTTTTGGTGCCGCCGTAAACGAACATTATTACGGCCTTGTTGTGATAGGTGTTCTGAACACAGCTATCTCTGCTTACTATTACCTTCGCTTGATTATCGTGATGTTCTTCAAGGAAAGAACTACAACATGGACCGCCCCACAAATCCCGGCTAGCCTGGCGGTGGCACTTGTGTTGACGATCGTCGGTGTGCTCTATCTCGGATTGTTTCCGGGCAGAGTGATCAATGCGCTGCAAAAAAGAGTTGAGAGTCAGGTATTCACTACCAGTCTTTCAACCAGGTGACAACTCTCGTTAATCCCCTTCCAATAATTTCGATCACGTGGCTATCGAGGAACTCGCCAGAAAGATTGAGCACGATTTAGGCGAATCATGGTTGCCGCGAATCTATCTGGATCGCGTTCTCAAGTTGCGGACCCGCTCTTATCATTTTGAGGGCCTACAGAAATCAGCAACGGTTACGATTCAGCACACGCTGCTCGGTGTTGAGTTGAAAGTTGGACGGCGCCGTTTGTTGTGTCCGGATCTTGCCACTGCCAGATATTTGTCGGTCTTTGCCCGGTTGGGCTGTTCGGATGTGGCTGTACCCTACGATATAACTAAAATCTCGAGGCTGGCTGATGATCTTGAGTCTTCTTGGTTTAGGGTCTCACTCCTGACGGATGAAGTAGCAAAAGATAAATCGGCCCAATTTCGTGCTCGGCTTCGTGGCCTGCTGTTTGCTACTATCCGTTCGGAGATTTTGGCTGCTGGGTCTGGAACCAGGATTCCTGAGTTTCGGCAGAGTACAAAACAGAGGTAATTACTAATTCCCCCGGGGGCTTTTAACCAGTAAATGGCACAGGAACTTATAAACGTTTCGGTAACGGAGCACACACCATCTGAGGCGGGAAACTCCCTGCCTTTTCCTTTCAACCAGCAAACTTACTGCCGGTATGAACCAATCGAGCAGCGTATTCCCCGGGCACGTGTCCTGGTAATCGACAACTTGCTCCGTAATCAGGACGACTTGTCGGACGTGGCGGTGCGCGAATGGGGAGATAGCGTCGAGACTCAACTAAAACGCGAGCGCATGATTGCCGGAATGGCTATCGAGAACATTCTGAATAACGTTTCGCGCCTGGTGAAGGATCCGACAACCGAAGTCGCACACGTTTCCGAAATTGCGTTTGCGGCTCAGGAGTTTCAACCCGATGCGATTGTTCTTAGTGGCACGCTTCGCGACTTTGACTTCTACCAGGAGTCGATACTGACGACTTTCGGCAGCTTTATTCGCCAAACCACGACACCAGTATTGGCGATCTGCGGAGGTCATCAGTTAGTTGGGCTTAGTTTTGGTGCCCGGGTCGTAACACTGGACAAACTTGAACAGCACGAGCAGCGTGAGGACCGCCCGCAGGAATATCAGTATCGATTCATTCGCATCACCCAACCTGACGATCCCATTTTTGCAGGTATTAATACTGTCGATGACGATGTGGTTCCGGGAGCATCTCAAAACGCGCGTATTCTGCGGGTTTGGCAAAACCATGGACTTCAACTCGACCGCATTCCAGATGGTTTCGAACTACTCGCCACTTCTTATCTGTGTCGTAATCAAATGATGGTCAAACGCACTGAGGGCCAGTTGATCTACACGGTGCAGTTTCACCTCGAGAAATCATTTGAAGACTGGAATAAGAGCCGCACCAGGTGGGAACATCCAAACGACTCGCGTGACGGCCGTCGTCTCTTCGAAAATTTCTTAACACTTGCTCTCAGTTAATTGGAACACGCTCGGTCCCAGGTCCTAACTAAAACAAGCGTCGCGATCCACGCTCGCGAACTCGCAAAGCGCGACAAACATCTTGCTCAAGTTTTCAGTAAACATGGACCGCCGCCTCTTTGGCGGCGGTCGCTTGGTTTTAATACTCTCGTTCATATCATCCTTGAGCAACAGGTTTCCTTACGTAGCGGCAAGGCGATGTTTGATCGTCTCAACAATGCGATCCAGCCTTTCACTCCGGAAGAATTTTTCGATCGTGGAGAAACTTATTTGCGGAGTCTTGGCGTAACGCGGCAGAAGGCAGCCTACCTCGTTCACTTATCTTCACTAATAGTTGCGGGAGAATTGCAGCTGACAAAGCTTTCGCGATTATCCGATCAAGACGTTCGCCAACAGCTTATGCAGGTCAAAGGGATAGGTTTCTGGAGTGCGGATGTTTATCTGCTCATGGCGATGCGCCGTGCTGACATCTTTCCATCAGGAGACCTGGCGCTTGCTATTGCAGCTAAAGAGTTACTAGGCCTCAAGCAAAACCCTTCTCCCGATGAACTGGAACAGCTTGCAGAGAAATGGCGTCCATTGAGGGCCGTGGCGGCACGAATGCTATGGCAGTTTTACCTGGCGAGAAGGAAAGTCTAAGAAAACAACCAGGACACCACAAGCTTTAGTCCCGGCTGTTCGGGATGGAGCCTCAACTTCTTCACTAGCAGGCGGACTGGCCGATTCCTAAGACACCACAAGCTTTAGAGACTGTGCGAAAACTTGGAACGAAATGAAACCTAACCACAAAGACACAAAGACACTAAGGCACAAATTTAACTCTTAAAGGGCAGTTTGTGTCTTTGAGTCTTTGTGTCTTGGTGGTTAAGGTTGAAACTCCACGAAGCTAAAGCTTGTGGTGTCTCGTGGGCAGCTGTTCGCGTTGTAGCGAAGAAGTTGAATCTCCACGAAGCTAAAGCTTGTGGTGTCTTGTGGGCATGCTGTTCGCTTTGTAGCGAAAAAGTTGAAGCTCCATGCGGCTAAAGCCGATGGTGTCTTAGTTGATTTGTCCAAACGCTATTTCGAAATCGTCGAGGCGGTGGTCTGCGGTGTTGAGGGCCGGAAATTTGTCGTCTCCGGCACATTCTCGAGCGTCATCTTAATTAAATCGTCAACGACGGCTTTAAGATCGTTTGTCTCGCGATAGACCTCAAGCTGTCGATCCGCTGAAGTGCCACGTTTCAAAATGGTGTGAACGTGGTCAATTTCTTTACGAGATCCCAATTCATCAACTACGTCATCCACAAACTCGAGTAGCTCCAATACCAGGTCTTGAACTGGAACTTCAGTCTGTTTACCAAAGTCGATCAGCTTTCCTTCAAGCCCATAGCGCACCGCACGCCACTTATTTTCTTGTATAAGCATGCGCCGGTACAGCCGGAACCCTAGGTTCTTGTCGATCAGGCTATTTAGCTTAGCAACAATTGCCTGGAACAGAGCCGCAATTGCGATAGTGTCGTCTACTCGAGTTGGAATATCACAGACGCGGAACTCCAGCGTCGGAAAGTATGGATGCGGTCGAATATCCCACCAAATCTTTTTCCCATCATTTATACAACCAGTCTTTATCAACAGGTCGACGTAACGTTCAAAGCCGCTGTACGAATCAAAATGGTCCGGAATATCCGTTCGCGGAAACTGCTTGAAGACTTCCGTTCGATACGACTTCAGGCCGGTGTTGTGACCCATCCAGAACGGGGATGACGTCGATAGTGCAAGTACGTGGGGCAGAAAATAACGCGCCGCATTCATTATATGAATCGCTCGTTCTCGATCTGCCATGCCGACGTGAACGTGCAACCCGAAGATCAATAGTGAACGCGCAACAGTTTGGAGTTCCTGGACAAGGAGTTCATAACGTTCGTCGTCAAAGATTTTCTGGTCCTGCCAACGTGAGATTGGATGGGTTGAAGCGGCCACGATCGCCAGGCCGTTCTTCCTGGCTAAGCCCGAAATGATGCTGCGGAGCCGCGTAATATCTGCGCGCGCTTCCTGAATGTTTTTGCAGATACCAGTGCCAACTTCCACCATCGACTGGATCATCTCAGGCTTGATTTGCTCTCCCAGTAGCATCTTGCCTTCTTCTAGAATCTCCGCAACATGCGAACGTAATTCTCGAGTATGAGGATCAACAATTTGAAACTCTTCTTCGATACCCAGTGTGAATTGATCGAACATTTGATCCCTTCCTGCGTTGGCCTTTAAACAAAGATTTCTTGAGCGGCGTTCTCCAAAAACTTCAACTATTCAGATGGCGCGCAATCATTTTCCAATCGGGTGTTAGTTTACCCAGAAACTCATGTCTCAAATGTTTCAGAGCGCTACGTGGCGAATGAACCGGACTATAAAGATCAAAATGAACGTACCAGATGCGAGGATCACCGTCCTGATAAAGAAAATGCAGAACCGCACTATCCCGGCGCTTTTCGTAGAACCCACCAGACGTGTCCTTATGGTTGGCAAAAAGTCGGGTGAAATCTTTTCGCCTCGCGAGCGTTGATTCAATCATCGGCCAGGCAAAAAACTGCAAACCTACGCCACCCTCACCGTAAACGTTTGTCACTTGCCTAACCATTTGCCACAAATCTTTTTCGTGCATCCGACGCTGCAACAAGACCAGGGCCTGTTGTTTGTCGACTGACCATGATTCAAACGCAGCTGCATCAGATGAAGCTCCCCATAAACCAACCAGTCTTCCGGTCAGTGCATCACGCGCCATCGATGGGAGATCCCTCCACTTGAGTTGAGTTTCAGACATTGGGCGTCGACCTCTCCAGTTCGCTCTCTAAGAGCGCACGCGCTTCGTCTGAGAGCCCCTGGAATCTAACTCCGACTCCCCTTCCCGGATTGCTGTAAACCACTTCGGCATTACAGACAACCTGTTTGTCTGGACCAAAAGGGATGCGTACCAGGAGGAGTGAGCCTTCGGGTATCGCCGTCTGAGTAGTCATGTAAAAACCACCGATGCTGATGTCCTGGGTGCTGGCGACACCCGTCGCATCGTTACCATCGAAAAAGACATCAACGATCAGTCGGGAACGATCGTAGGCACGTCGCTCGTCATGCGACTCGAAGCTTTCCTCGTGTTCAGCCAACGGGCAGTCTCCTAAGAAAGTTGCTAAGCCGTTGCAGATTGTACCTGTTTTTCCGCTATTTTGGGCTGACGATGAAGGTTGGGACCATCCCGCCACCCGAGCTGACATTTGCCAACTCCGTGAACGACAGACGCGTGAACGCCGAACCAACCTTACCGTTGAAGAGCAAGGGGTCAAGGTCAACTAGCTGTTCCGCAAACTCCATCTTTCCTTCTTCAGTGAGAGCTGGAAAAACTTCGCGTGCCGTGGGAACGCGCTCCTGAACCAGATAGTCGCCATTTTTAAGCGCGCTTTCAATAGCAGCGTCCCAGGCTACGGAATCGGAGTTCCACCCAATTGTGATCCCGTGGCCACCGTAATCGTCATTCGGCTTCAGAACTAGTCGCTCATTATTAGTCCTGATGAATTCTAATAAGTCGACATCGTTACCTTGGTATGTGGTTTGTTCGGCGCGAACAAGGCGCGTCCATGGAACATGAGAGTGAATAGCATCTAGCTCAATTTTCGAAAAGAGAGCCGATCGCTTGGTGTCAGTCAGTACTGCGAACACCGCTTTTTTGTGAATCAGCTTCGATCGAAAACTGTTAACGAGGCAAATGGAACGAGCTCTATAGGCATTTGCGAGTGCCGGGTATTGATCGATGATTGGTAAATACTCATTTACTAGTAATCGTTTGTAGACAATATCAATCTCGAAACCATTTACTCTTAGTCGATTACCATCGAATTCCAGTTGCTGTGGAGTACAAATTACTGAGGGGTATCCGGCATTGGAAAAGAAGTCCCGAAAGAGCTCAAATTCCTTGACTGTTGGAACATCGGGCAAATCTACAATTGCGATATGAGGTGGCCGTTCGGGTTTCTTGCCGAGAAACTCTTCGTACGACTGAAGTAAAACATCAAGCATGAACTGGCTACCGTAAAGAGGGCGAACGTTGTAGCTTTCCGCGAACGACTTCATTACAGGGAGAGAGGAAAAAATGTCGTAAGCTGCGTCTGCGTAGGCAATGCCAGCCGGACTCTCACCGTTAAGCTCAACAAAGCTGTAAGCCTTTGAAGTGAGAAAGGAATCCAACCGAGCTGTTGGTGACACTGCTTTGTAGCCAGGATCGATGGCAATCCATTCGCGTTCGATATCAGTCACACCAAGATCAGAAACAATTGATTCGTCTACGATCGCGGCGTCTTTCACCTT
>JBKPQV010000351.1:0-14886 GCA_046734235.1 Acidobacteriota bacterium | reverse complement strand
GTGTGCGCGATACTTTACCAAATACGGCGAGATTTTCAAATTGCGCAAACATTCACAAGCGGGGGCTGGGGCTAGTTTTCGAAGCTTATTGCTGATTTCTGATTGCTGATTGCTGATTTATCTTTAGCGGGGGGTTGAATTACTTAGTGCCAATTTCTGGGTGACGAAAATCAATCTCCAATAGCGGAGGTTCGTGACATCACAAAAATCAGCAATCAACAATCGGCAATCAGCAATCTCTTAGGTGGCATCGCGGGCGAGCATCGCCGCTCCGATTGTAATTGCGTCTTTACCAAGTTTGCCGGCGACGATTTGAGTGGCTTCAAAGCAGGGTTGAAAAGCTCGGCGCCTGGCCTCCTGGATTATAGGATTCAAGATCGCCTGGCCTGCATCCATAACGCCGCCCCCGAGGATAATTCTCTCAATATTCAGGAGATTGATGACACTTGCTACGCCCGTACCAATATATTTCCCGGTGCGTTCGATCATCATTAAAGCAAAGTCGTCACCTTCGTTAGCCTCGTGGGCAATATCGTCCGCGGTGAAATTCTTGTTTAGACCTAACTTCGACAGTGAAGACGTGGAGTCGCGATTGAGTCTATCCTGGGCCCGACGAACAATGCTTGGCGCTGAAGCAAGCGTTTCCAAACACCCTGTGTTGCCGCAAACACATTCGAGGCCTTCTGCGTCAATAGTGATGTGACCAACTTCACCAGCAAATCCGGAAGAGCCGGTCCAAAGTTTTCCGTCCAAAATTATGGCCCCACCAATGCCATTGCCGATCATCATGTAAAAGATATTTCGACTCCCACGACCAGCTCCTACTATGAATTCACCGTAAGCCGCGGCGTTCGCGTCGTTTTCAAGTTCGACACGTAATCCAGTTGCTTTGCTGAGTTCGGAATGTAGTCCTTCTCGAATTGGTGACGGAACCTCGGGTGAGACAAGGACAACATCAGTTTGTCTGTTTACCAAACCCGGAATCGCAAAACCAAGGGCGCTTATGTTGTCGCCATCCGACGACAGTTCACGAACAACTGATGCTGCCTGTGAAACAATATTTTCCGGAGAAATCTCGGTGCCAACCTTTTTTACGAGATTGCCGGACGAGTCAACCAGGGCTGCCTGAAGCTTTCGCCCTGAAAGGTGCATGCCGATGAGGTGGGGTGTATCGCCCATTGGATTCTTTTTGTCTTAATCTGGGTCAGACGCGCTCTTGAGCGAAGGATAGTCGAGGGTGTGAAGGCTGTCAAACAAGTGATTCTGGGAGTAGAATTCGGACAAAGATGTGTCTAGTCTCCTGAGTTTTGGGGCTAGGCACACCAAACAGTGATCAACATGGATATCCGCACCATTCTATTGCCTACCGATTTCAGCGAATGCGGAAATTTTGCGCTCTCCTACGCCGCGTCGTTGGCACGCACCTTTCAGGCTTCGATTATTTGTCTCAATGTTATCGAGCCGATTGTTCCTACTGTAGGTTATTCGGGAATGACCGAACCAATGCCTATTGCCGATATTGCCGAACAATTAGAAGACTCTGCTGAACGTGAACTTCCTAAACTCGCTGAATGTGACGAATGCAATGGAATTGAGGTCGAGGAGATGGTCGTGCACGGGGAGGCATCTGCAGAAATTGTGCGAGTTGCCAAAGAGCGCGATGTCGACCTGATTGTAATTTCGTCGCATGGAAGAACAGGATTGGGACGAATCTTGTTCGGCTCAACGGCCGAGGCGGTGGTTCGTCATGCAGACTGCCCGGTTCTCGTGGTCAAGCCCCCTTCAGAAGAGGATTCAGAATAGTAGTCAACAGAGACCCCTCCAGTTTATTCTGTCATCCGCTGTGATACTGACTGGCCCACTTTATCGTCAGGCTTTTGATGCATAGTCTTGATTTTCTCTACGAACTGATTCGTCAATACGGACTGTACGCAGTTTTTATTCTCACCATGGTGGAAGGGGACATAACGCTTCTACTGGCGGGAGTCCTCGCGCACAGCAACTTCTTTGATGAATACAGTTTTGCGCGAGTTCTGGTCTGGGGCACGCTGGGGGGCTGTGTTAGCGATAATATCGCTTACTTTGCGGGTCGCGGGTTTTGTGAAACCGTGCGCGAGTTTCGCTTCTATCGCGCGGCACAACCTAGACTAGAACGATTAACAAACAGATTCGGGCCACTCTCGATTTTTCTCTCAAAGTACATTTACGGGCTGCGTTGGGCCTCGTGCGTTTTCTACGGGGTCGGCCGCATGCCTTACTTAAGGTTCTTATTCGTTTCGCTGGCTAGTTGTTTTCTCTGGGTTTTCATTCTTGCTGGTGCAGGTTACTTTTTCAGCGGCGCGGTAATGGGTTTGATTGGCGACTTCCAACGACTAGGGAAGGTCTTACTGGTAATCGTAATCATCGGTATCATTGCTTTCTATCTAACAGAACGTTTCTGGTTGTCGAAGAAAGTTGAGGCGGCGAATCCTGAGCGACTCCAGGAATTTGAACACGCTGCGACTGAAAAACTTCAGGACCTGAGACAGGAGTTTCAGGATCACATTCCGTTTAAGCCTCAGCGACGAGTCGATCAGAAAAAGCACACCATTAGTAAGAGTGAAGGCGACGGAGACTGAGGCCTTTTGAGCTTTGACCTTAGTTCTTGATACTTTTGAAGCGTTGAGCTTTGTGCTTAGTTCTTGGTACTTTGTAAGCTCCACGTTTTGAAGAATCGAAATTTCACTACAAAGTACAAAGAACTAAGTTCAAAGATCAAAAAATAAGGACTCATTCAAGAACAAGTTACTTCAATGATTATTGAATCTTCAGCACCTCCACGTGTCGACCTCGCAGGAGGCACGATTGATATTTGGCCTCTATATCTTTTTCACCCCGGGGCCACAACTGTAAACTTCGCGGTCTCGCTATATGCTCGTTGCCGAATTGAGACGCGCGATGACGGTCGCATAATTCTCGAGTCGCGTGATCGTAAGGTTTCTTTCGAGACTGATCTCTCCGCACTCGAAGACCTGATTCAGGAAGAGCGACTTGAGCTAATCTCAAAGCTCGTTCACTTTTTCAAACCAACTACCGGGTTTCATCTTATTGCCGACAGTGCGGCACCGGCAGGCGCAGGTTTAGGAGGTTCGTCTGCACTCGCCATCGCTTGTATTGGCGCTTTAAACCGGCTCGTGGGAGACCGTTACGACGAAAAGAAGTTTGTCACGATCGCAGCGAATATAGAGTCAACCGTTATTCGTGTACCCGCCGGTTTCCAGGATTATTTCCCCCCGCTCTATGGATCAGTTTCCAGTATTCACTTCCGTCCTGATGGGATGGAGCGAGAAGCTTTAGACGTCGATACTGATGAGTTGGAAAAGCGTATAGCGATTTGTTACACGGGCGAGCCCCGCATGTCAGGAATTAATAATTGGGAGATCTACAAGCGACACATTGATGGCGACAGCGAGTTGTTTGAATTGTTTGAAGGAATTCGTGACTCTGCTCGAAATGTTCGCGAAGCATTACTGGCAAATGATTGGGGTCGAGTCGCCGAGGTGATGCAACGCGCTTATCCCAACAGACGACGACTGGCGGCAAATATCACGACTCCGCAGATGGAGCAGCTAGTCGAAAAAGCTCTGGCAAATGGTGCGGAAGCTGCGAAAGTTTGTGGCGCTGGCGGCGGTGGCTGTATAGCGTTTCTGTGCACTCCAGGACGACGGTCAGATGTCGAAAATGCCTTAGCGAGTGAAGAGGGCGCTGAAGTTCTGGATTGGAAAGTCGCTAAAGAAGGTTTGGTGGTGAAGGAAAGTTTTGAATAGGACTTGATAGGACCTATAGGACCAATTGGACCTATTCTCAAAAGTGATCAACCGCCTTCAGCGCGTTGCTTTGCTGCCGCCGAAACTTTAGCCAGACGCGCGACCTTCTGTTCAAAAGTTTCACCCGGGACTGGTCCTGTATCAACCACCCCGCAATAAGTTCCGCGCTTCATCAAAGTCCGGTCCGCATTGCCAGTAGCTTTGTGAGTTGGTGCTGGTGCCTGACTTTCGGTCGAGGCGGCTTCTGCAGCTGGAGTTTCGATTGCTGCTTCAGCAACTGCTGCGGGCTCCTCAACTTCACCGCCACCTTCCTCGGCTCGTTGTTTTGCCGCGGCCGATAATTGCTTCAGGCGCGCTACTTTCTGCTCGAATGTTTCGCCCGCAACTGGTCCAGTATCCTTGAAGCCTGAATAGGTCGAACGCTTGAACAACTCTCGATTTGGATTTGCACCTGTATGTCCAGTAGAAGGTTTTGCCTTGGGTGCTGGTGCAGCAGGCTTTTCCGCTGCTTTGGTTGCAGCAGGCTTAGCAGCTGCGGCTGCGGGTTTCGCCGCTGCCCCGTGTTCAGCAGGGGCACTCTCAACCATTATAAAAACACCACGATCATCCTTCTTAATGACAGGCAGCGTGCCACCGGCTGCCTGCAACAACGCCGTTAGTTCAGCTTCAACAAAACGAGACTGCTTGTAAGGATCGCGAACGTGACCTAATGGCGGTCCCATGTAGCGAGTGCCGCACGTTTGGCATTTGAATAACACGTCGTCGCCACGGAGATGTATCTCAGCCGCTTCGCCAGCTGTGCGCAACTGCTTTAAATGCCCGTTACAAAGCTTGCCCTTTTCGTTCTTTTCATTGCAGACAGTCTGCGCGTTGACGATTCGTTTGGGAACAGGCGCGGTCGCTGCGGAAGAAGTCTGATTTGCTGTTGGGGTGTCAGTTGCTGCCATATTGGATTGTATTTGTTCGAAATGCGTGCTGGTGAACGAATCTTAACGATAGCGCTGAACGAACGTCAAACATTATCTATTTCAGATATTTCAGATTGCAAATTTCAATTTGCAGATTTGGAATAAACCAGAGACTCAATCTTAAATCTTAAATGTGCAATCTGAAAATAGGCCACGTGTTATCCTCAACCTCTAATGCTCAAGAAAGTGCTCGCAGGAATCTGGCGACGATTACCTTCACGCTTCCGCCTTTTCACCTTACGATTTACTAATCCCACATTCACCGTTACCGCCGCGGCGATAATTTTTAACGAAAACGGAAAGGTTCTTGTACTAAAGCATCCGTTTCGTCCCGGGAGTGGTTGGGGCTTACCAGGTGGATTTTTGAAACAAGGTGAACAACCCGTAGATGCTCTTTATCGTGAACTTCGCGAGGAAATTGGTCTGGAGATCGAGGAGGTTGAAATTTTTTGGGCGCGATCATTCAAGCGACCACGTCAAATCGAAATTATTTTTCGTGCAGTATCACGTGGGAATCCTCAACCAAGGAGTATGGAAGTTGAAAGTGCAATATGGTTTTCGGTCGATGAACTGCCCAGCGGTCTTCCAAAGGACCAGCGATCTTTGGTGAAACTTGCTGTAGAAAAACGTCCGGTTTGATGTATGCTGAGCGCCACAAAAAGCGAAGAATAAATCAAAAACAAATAGGACCTATTAAATGTTAGGCCTTATTCAAAAACCGCCGTCAGAATTTTTATCGGGAGCTAAACATGGTTGAGCTGATTCCATCACAAGATAAGGTAATGCAAATCCTGCAACGAACTGGTGCGTTTCGTGAAGGTCACTTCGTTTATCCAAACGGCAAACATTCGCCACACTACTTTCAGATGCCTCTTGCGTTTCGTTACTACGACACAGCGCGCGTGTTGGCTGTGGCGTTGAGTCGTAAGTTTCGTCTTGAAAAGGACATCTCCAGCCAGCTTCCGAAAGTCTCGGTGATCAGTCCCAGCTCAGGTGGAATCCCGGTAGCGTTTGGTGTTCGTGACGCGCTGAATGCCGAACAGATCTACTGGGCCGAACAGGAACATGGCGAAAGAATGTTTCGGCAGTACGTCAACCAGGGTGAGGTTAATCCGTGCATCATCGTCGACGACATTATTCGCAGCGGTAATGCGATTGAGGAAACTGTCACACTTGTAAAATCGCTGGGCGCCAGAATTATTGGCTGCGGTTCCATCGTGCGTTTCAGTGCTGCACCGAGTGAAGTGGAAGGCGTACCGATCAAGTCTTTGGTTGAATTCGACGCCAGAATGTACGACGGCAATGAGTGTAAGGATTGTAAATCAGGTGTGGAGGAGGAGACGGTCAGGTTCTAGTGGGCAGGAGGCAGTAGCAGGAAGCAGTAGGCAGTAGCAGGAAGCAGGAGGCAGGAGGCAGGAAGCGACAAGCCGCGGTAAGTCAGAGTTTGAGATCTTAATCTCAAACTAAGGTTTAAACTCTCATCTCACAAAGGAGACCTCACAAATGCCAGAAGGATTCAGAGACCTCAACGTCTATAAACTCGCATACAAACTTGCCATGGAAATCTTTCATCTCTCGAAAGCTTTTCCACGGGAGGAGATCTATTCTTTAACTGACCAAATACGACGCTCGTCACGGAGCGTTGTTGCTAATTTGGCTGAAGGATATCGAAAAAGGAGGTATCAAAGCGCCTTCGTAAACAAGCTCACTGATTGTGATGCGGAGGCTGGAGAAACTCAGGTTTGAATCGATTTCGCTATGGACTGTGGTTATCTTTCTAAGGAAAACCACGATCATTTGATTGGCCAATATGAGGAAGTCGGTCGAATGCTAGGAGGTATGATGGCGAAACCAGAACGATTCACTCCGCAATAACATCGTTAAAATTGCTAGCTTTCTGCTTCCTGCTGCTTCTTCCTGCCACTGCCTACTGCCTACTGCCACTGCCTCCTGCCGTTGCCCGCTAGATCTCGTGTCGATTCGCCAGCGCTTTATCCATCGTCACCTCATCCACGTACTCAAGGTCACTTCCCACTGGCATACCCATCGCAATTCTAGTAACTCTTAGTCCCAATGGTTTCAAAAGACGACTAATATAGTTAGCCGTGGCCTCGCCTTCGGTTGTTGGATTCGTTGCGAGAATAACTTCTGTAACAGCAACCCCATCGTTGTTTTCTGGTTTCAGTCTGGGAAGTAAATTGGCGAGATGAAGTTCACTCGGACCAATGTGCCGGACAGGTGAAAGACTTCCGTGCAGTACGTGGTACACGCCTTTAAAGCTTCGGGTTTTCTCTACCGCAACCAAACTGTGTGGCTCCTCAACGACGCAAATCACCGAATGGTCGCGTGTTGGTAATGAACAAAATCGGCAAGGATCGGTTTCTGTGAGGTTGTTGCAAATCGAACAAAGAATTATTCGTTCCTTAACGTCACGCAGAGCGGTAATGAGCCGTTCCAGATCTGCGTCTGGAGTTCTCATTATGTGAAACGCGAGTCGCTGTGCCGACTTGTGACCAATACTAGGCAGCCGCTTCAACTCGTCGATTAATTTGGTTACTGGTTCAGCGTATTCAAGCATCTACGATTTATCCGAACAAACCGCCCAGGCCTGGTGGCAACATGCCTCCCAACTTCCCTTTCATTGCCTCATCAACTTTGCGATTCGCTTCGTTAATCGCTGCCAGGATCATGTCTTGTAGCATCTCCGCATCGCCGTCTTTAATGGCTTCAGGATCGATTTTGAGGCCTACAATTTCATGATTGCCTTTCATCTGGACACTGACGACTCCCCCACCAGCCGAAGCATCAACGCGCAGTTCATCCATTTCTTTCTGCATCTTTTCCTGCATTACCTGCGCTTGCTTCATCATCTGCTGAATGTTGAATCCACCGGGAAACTTCATGACCACACCTCTCGCCTAAGATTTTGTTTTGAGATCGCGACTGAAAAGCCATCGTAGCCGTCAATCAAGGTTGAATGCAATCTGGAGTGACCTCCGTATTAGAATAGTGCCATGACTGAAACTAGACCCGACTGCGTTCTTAAAGCTGAGATCAACCTCTACTACGACCTGCGAGTGGCCGATGAACCTAATGCACCACTTCTCATAGCACTCCACGGGTATGGCGCCAGCAAACGGCAAATGTTGCGTGAAGCTCAGCTGATGGCGCCAGACGGCTTTGCTATCGCTGCTTTACAAGGTTTTCACCAACACATGCGCGATCCAAAGGAACCGGGTGGACCAATGCGGTTTGGATTTGGCTGGGTAACCAATTTTCGGCCAGAAGAGTCTGTCGACATTCATCACAAAGCAGTGCTTGACCTAATTGAGTCGGTCGTCAGCAACAAGGTAGCTGATCCCACCAAGGTTTTTCTGCTGGGATTCTCACAATCGTGCGCGCTCAATTACCGGTTTGCATTTACTTACCCGGCGAAGCTCCGTGGAATTGTGGGAATGTGTGGCGGTGTACCTGGGGATTGGGAAACTAGTGATCGATATCAAAAGACGTCGGCCGACGTTTTTCATCTCTCCGGTTCTCGCGACGAGTTCTACACACCCGAGCGCGTTAAGGACTACGAACGACAATTAGGAACTCGCGCACACTCTGTTACGTTTAAGAACTACGATGCTGCACATGAAATAATTCAACCAATGCGCGACGACGTTAAACAGTGGCTGAAAGAACACAACTACTGAAATACAGGATGATCAGGCTGCGCCAAATCCTGGTTGTGTTGACCATTTGTTTACTGGCGGCCGCATGTAGACCATCGGCTCGCACCAACAGCCCCAAAGGCGCGACTCCTGAACACCCTAAATACAAAAGTCTTCCTCCAAACTCTTCTCCTCAACTGGTAAAGGTGATCGACGCCGCGGTGGCCCAGGCAGGAGTGACTACCGGTTACGATCCTGCCTACGTAAGTATTAGCTATCCGAACGGTGATGTGCCGATGAATACAGGAGTCTGTTCCGATGTAGTGATTCGCTCGTTTCGCAAAGCCGGCGTCGATCTACAAAAGGAAGTTCATGAAGACATGGTCCAGGCATTTGATTCATATCCAAAGAAGTGGGGCCTGTCTTCACCCGATAGCAACATAGACCATCGTCGGGTGCCGAATCTAATGACCTACTTCACGAGGCAAGGAAAATCCATTCCGATTACTGACGAGCCTGACGATTATCTTCCTGGTGACGTAGTTGCCTGGGACTTAGGTGGGGGCACGACACATATTGGGATCGTGACCAATATGCTATCGGAGACGGAACGGGAATGTCTGATCGTACATAACATCGGTGCCGGCACACGTGTTGAGGACGTGCTACTGACCTGGAAGATCATCGGGCATTATCGGGTGTTCAAGTAGGTTTCGAGTTTCGAGTTCTAGGTTTCGAGTACTGAGGTTAACTCTAAACTCGAAACTCGAAACTTACTGAGCATATCGGACATTTTTCTGGCGTGTTTTTACCTTGCCGTGATATACAGGCGGGGCCTTCCGACTATTACTTTTCATGTTAGAAACTTTAGAGTAACTCCTCCATTGAAGAACCGTTTTGAATTCAAGGAGTCAATCGTATGAAACGCGGATTGATCTTCCTATCTTTCGCTCTCTTTTTGGCACTAATTCAGCCAATGCAGGCTCAAACCTCCGCCAACAAGTCGACCGCAGCTATTCGAGCAGTCATCGAAGCACAACGGGACGCGTGGAACAAAGGTGACATCGACGGCTACATGGATGGTTACGATCGATCACCAGATACCGTTTTTGTTTCAGGTGATTCAGTCACAAAGGGTTGGCAAACCGTACTTGAGCGTTACAAAAGAGCCTACGACACGAGGGAAAAGATGGGCCAACTGACTTTTTCCGATCTTGAAATCAAGTTGTTAACCAACGACAAAGCGGTGGTCATCGGCCGTTGGTTATTGAAACGCACTTCTGATGAACCTCACGGCCGCTTTACATTGATATTCAAAAAGACCAGGCAGGGATGGCGAATAATTCACGACCATACATCATCGGCTTAGGTCCTCAAGAGACCCAAAGATGGCTGACGAAACACAACCAGCGACCTTTCAGCAACTCGAACGCGACGTCGAAGAACGAAGCGCTGTCTTCAAAAAAGAGCTTGGTCTTTTCGATCTTGTATTGACACAAGTTGTCTTTGTGGTTGGCACAATCTGGGTTGGACATGCCGCGAAGTTAGGCTCTGAACAGAATGTTTTTTGGATACTGGCCATCATTACTTTTTACCTACCGCTCGCTGCCGCAGTAATTTTTCTGAACCGCTTAATGCCCCTCGAAGGCGGGCTCTACCAGTGGGCCAAGATCGCCTTTAACGATTTTGTGGCTTTCATGGTGGCTTGGAACCTTTGGGTGTTCGCTATTTCAATACTCGCTGGAATCGGCCTGGTAGTCACTACCAACTTCTCATATGCGATCGGGCCGCACGCGGCGTGGATGAAAGAAGCGCAACCACTAATCTTTGCGGTCAGCTTCGTTTTAGTTCTGGCGATGATGCTCACGGCTATGCGGGGGCTTCACCTTGGTAAGTGGGTTCACAACGCCGGCGGCCTGATGTTGATGATCACCTTCGCGGCTTTAATACTGTTACCATTTATTGCTCTGCTTCAAGGCTCAATTTCTGAATATCATCCGTTCGACATCAAGGTGCCCACCCTCTCCGCATACAACGTAAACGTCTACAGCAAACTGGCGCTCGGCGCGTTAACTGGATTTGAGTACATCGCAATTTTGGCAGGTGAAACAAAAGCCCCGGCCAAAAATATCGGCCGGTCCGTCATCATAGCGGCGCCGATAATTGCCGTAATGTTTATCCTTGGAACCAGCTCGGTCCTGGCTTTTGTCACTTCCGCAAACGTCGATCTGATCAGTCCGATTCCTCAGGTGCTAACAACGGCGTTTGGAGCGTCTGGTTGGGTTGGCAAGGTGATCACATTCACGATTCTCGGTGTAGTGATGCGGCAAATCGCCTTGATGAGTATTTATTTTGCCGGCAACACCAGACTACCAATGGTGGCTGGATGGGACAGTCTCTTGCCAAAGTGGTTTACGCGGCTTCATCCGAAATACAAGACCCCAGTGAATTCCATCTTGTTTGTGGGTGGAGTGACTTTAGCGATGGGCTTCTTGAGTTTGACCGGCGTTGGTGCCCAGGAAGCGTTTCAGCTTTTAGACAATGCCGGCGGAGTTTTCTACGCCGCAACTTACCTGGTCCTATTTGCAATTCCACTTTTCGGCATGAAGGCGTTTGGTGTGCGTGCTCCTCTCTGGTTGAAGGTCGCCTGTGGTTCTGGTTTTGTGGTAACACTCATCTACATTGGGTTCACTATTATTCCGATTATTGACGTCGAGAGCCGTTTGCAGTTTGCAATTAAGATTATCGGAACAGTAGTGCTGGCAAACGTTTTGGGACTTCTCGTTTATTCACTTGGCAAGTCGAGAGCCCGGGGAAGCATGAAGTGACAACAGGCATTAACTTCAACCGGTTGCTCCTTAGTGGTCTGATCACCGGCGTGGTTCTAAATATAGGAGAATTCTTGCTTAATGAAATCGTCTTTGTTAAGGAGATGGAAGCTGTAGCTCATCGCTTGAATGTCCTCAGACCAGACATCAAATTCAATCTGACCGCTAGCGCACTGACTTTGATCATGGGTGTCGTGATTATGCTGATATTTGTGCTCATCAGATCACGTCTCGGTCCCGGTCCTAAGGCAATCCTGGTTGCCGCTTTAGTACCGTGGTTTTGTCTTTACATTTACGCTGCCATCCTCAATACACTTTTGCTCGATATACCATTGCGCCTGCTAGGTATAGGAATGGTTTGGGGCCTCTTTGAATACTGCATCGCCGCGTTCGCAGGAGCCTGGTTTTACAAAGAAGGTTAACCGTAAGTGTCTACAACATTAGCAATTCTTAACTGCTCGCAAGTAGTAACACTGGCCGGACCCGCTAGACCTCGAACAGGCGCGGAAATGAGCGAGCTCTCGATTATTTCAAAGGGTGGGGTGCTCATCCGAGATGGCCAGATCGAACGAGTAGGCAGCACCAACGACATTGCGGCGAGGATCGACGACAACTGTACCGTCGTTGACGCTGGGGGCCGTGTTGTTCTGCCAGGGTTTGTAGATGCCCACACTCATCCAGTCTTTGGAGGTACGAGAGTGGACGAATTTGAGGAACGCTCACGCGGTGCAACTTACCAGGAGATTGCCGCTCGTGGTGGAGGAATTCAATCGACAGTAAACAAAACTCGTGCTGCTACTCTCAACGAGCTTGTAACGTCGGGAACTCGATACGCAAATTGGTTCTTAAGAGGTGGAACAACCACCGTTGAAGCAAAGTCGGGTTACGGGTTATCGCTCGAAGATGAGTTAAAGATCCTCGAAGTTATAAAACAGCTTGACGAGAAAACCCCGCTGCGCTACGTACCAACTTTTCTGGGCGCTCACAGTATTCCCACTGAATATAAGACTCGACGGGAAGAATACGTTTCGTTGATCGTCAATGAGATGTTGCCGGCGGTCGCACATAAGAAGCTAGCTGAGTACTGCGACGTTTTTTGCGAAGAGAGAGTATTTAGCAACGACGAGTCGTGGAAGATCCTTTCTGCCGCACGCTGTCAGGGGCTCAATTTGCGTATGCACGCCGATCAGCTTTCGCTATCCGGTGGAGCGAAGTTGGCGGCAGAGCTTGGCACGGTGACTGCTGACCATCTCGAGCACACTAACGCTGAAGGAATAGCCGCGCTCAGATCTGGAAATGTTCAGCCAGTTTTGTTACCCGGCTCAGTCTACGCTCTTGGCTCATCACGATATCCACAGGCACGTGAAATGATCGAAGCGGGGCTCGCTGTTATCGTCGCGACGGACTTCAATCCGGGATCGTCACCAACGCCCTCAATGAGCATGATTCTTTCGCTCGCCGTAACACACATGAAAATGACACCAGCTGAGGCGATTACAGCAGCTACCATCAATGCAGCGTATAGTTTGAATCGCGGAGCGCAGATTGGATCGCTTGATGAGGGGAAACTGGGCGACGTCGTTATTTATGATTGTGGTGATTATCGCGAGATGACTTACTTCTTCGGGATAGAGCATGCTTGGCGCGTGTATGCGAGTGGGAAGTTAGTTTTTGAAAGAAACGACATATAAATACCACCGACCGCAGTCGGTGGATGTTCATACCTGGCCTACAAGAAGCGAAAAACCAAAACGCTGGAATACCACCAACCGCAGTTGGTGGATTGTTCATACCTAGCCTAGGAAAATCAAATTTTCTTTTCCCCACGATCGGAAGGTCTGTTATCCATTGAAGTTTCATGTTGAGCCGTGTATGAACAATCCACCGACTGCGGTCGGTGGTATTTGGCAACGAAAAAAAACCAATTGACGCTCAGAAACATCTACCTTATGATCGTGGCAACACTGGAAAGGAGGTGATTCTAAAATTTATGAGTTCTTATCACAGTGAGGTGGCTGCGGCCTGACCTCTGAACCAGCTACTTGTTAGGATTTAGGTTCAGTAGTCTCACTGCATAGTGCTCCTCCTTTCTGGAAGTTGCACACCAGTCAGCTCAGGCCAATCCCAACAGTCTACCGAAGCCGTCCACGGCTAGTTCGTGGACGGCTTTTTATCTTGGAAGCATTGGGAAGGTAGAAACGCTTGACCACTAAGACACAAGGACTCTAAGGCTCAAAACTTCAAATTGTTGGGATGGTTCGTGCCTTTGTGTCTTCGTGTCTTAGTGGTTAAATTCCTGGCTGGATTGTAAATGCGTCAGTTGGTATCCGGATTAACTTCCATCTACAATCAGTATTCTAAAATTAGCAATCAGAAATGCCCCTAGATTCCCCTGTCTTTCACGACCCTGAAGGCCGCCGGTGGCGGCGAGTTAAACGTACATACCTTTTCCTTGCAGTCCTCGTAACTGCGCTGGCAGCTGTTTTCATCGCCAGCGTCCTGGCAAACCCGGTCCTCCCGAGTTTCAACCTGCGGCAACTCGCCAGCTTACCCCGTACTGCCGATCTAAAGCCGAAAGCGCCGAACATTCCCGATAACCCCAGCGAACAAAAAGCCAAAAAAGCCCAGGCCGAACTGGCGCGGGCACTGGCAAAAACCAAACGAATTGTGCCCGGTAAACGACCTTCGCAACTCGCTGTAGTTCCGCCACCTGCAACATTGCCAGCACCCGTAATTCCAACGTCGCGTCCACTTTCGATCGGGTTTTACATTAACTGGGACGAGTCAAGTTACGAATCTTTAAAGCGCAACCTGGATCATCTCGACTGGGTGATTCCCGAATGGGTTCACCTACAGGATCCAACGAGCGACCATCCAAGTCAGATCGTCACCGACATTCACGTTCCGGCCCTAAACTGGATTCGGGAAACGCGTCCACAAGTGCGCATCATTCCCATGGTGCAAAACATCGTCAACGAGAAATTCGATGGCGCCTTGCTCGCAAGATCGATTGCCGATGAGACGGGCCGGCAACAGCTGATCAACTCGTTGCTGACGTTAGTTCAAGAGAATAAGTTTGGCGGCATATCGGTCGATTTTGAAGAGCCACCTCCATCGGCCCAGGCAAACCTGCTTTCGTTCATGCAGGAGTTACATGCCACATTTAATGCCAATGGTCTTTTGGTGACCCAGTCTGTGCCGTTTGATGATCCTTCGTGGAATTACAAAGCCTACAACGCTGCAAACGACTACATGATCTTAATGGCCTACGATCAACACTGGTCGGGCAGTGACGCTGGACCAGTTGCGGCCCAATCGTGGTTTGAACAGACCCTCGTGAAACGGATGGGTGAGATTAATCCCGCAAAGACCATTATTGCCCTGGGAAACTACGGGTACGACTGGAGTGATGCGAATCCAAACGACGCTGACGAACTTACGTTTGCTGAAGCTTTAATTACTGCCCGAGAATCAGAGGCAACTCCTACTTTTGACAGCTCAAGCGGGAATCTTTACTACGAATACGACGAAGAAGACCAATCGCACCACAGAGTTTGGTTTCTTGATGCAGTCAGTGCATACAACCAGATGCATGCAGCGAGCGGTTATAAACCAGCAGGCTATGCTG
>JBKPQV010000350.1:0-11021 GCA_046734235.1 Acidobacteriota bacterium | reverse complement strand
TTTCCAGTCTGTACAAAAAATATGGTGGCCTGCTTGCTGAACTCAATCGAATCGTCGGCCGCACTTCCGTCGAACTGGATGGGCGTACGTCGGAGAACCGCACGCATGAAACTAACCTCGGCAATTTTGTCGCAGATGCATATCGGCGCGCCACGGCATCCGATGTTGCAATGCTGAATGGGGGATCGATTCGCATCGACGAGGTCATTAGGCCGGGAAGGATCACAGTGAGAGATGTGCTTTCAATCCTTCCTTACAAGGCGAAGTTGATAAAGATCGAAGTCAGCGGATCAACGCTACGCGAGGCTCTTGAAAACGGTGTTAGCCGCATTACCGGAAGCAGTCAACCGGGCAGTTTTCCACAAATCTCGGGAATGCAGTTTTCTTACGATGCCTCTCGACTACCAGGACAGAGAATTGTCGATTTGAAAGTCGGCGGGCTGCCTGTTTCTGCTGGGAAAAAGTACTCTCTGACGACAACAACATTTGTCACAGATGGAGGCGACGGCTATACGATGTTCAGAAACGCTCCAGTGCTGTTGCCGCCTGATAAGGCACCTCTTGATTCAGACGTTGTGCGCCGGGCAATGCTGCGACGACCAATTGCCCCCAGGGTCGAAGGCCGTATTCAGCGATTAGACAAAACTATGAAGACACGATCAGAATGTAATTGAGTGGAATGATGATAGACCCGCTATTCGATGATGACGTTTCCTCTGAGAAGCGCTTCAAAGCCAAAGAACTTTTTCAGGAGGCCTACGAAGCCCAGCTCTCTCAGGACTATGAGCTTGCTATTGAGCTCTACAAACGTTCCATCGAAGTGCATCCCACAGCTGAGGCACACACTTTTCTGGGGTGGGTTTATAGCTTTCAGAATCGTTACGATGAAGCCATTGCCGAGTGTCTTGAAGCAATTCGAGTGGATGAAACTCTTGGGAATCCTTACAACGATATCGGTAGCTATTTACTGGCGAAGGGCGATTCGTATGGGTCAGTCCGCTGGTTCAAACGTGCATTGCTGGCGCCGCGTTATGAGTCTTACGCCTACCCACATTTCAACCTGGGTAGAGTCTATGAGAGCCGGAAGAGATTTCTGGACGCCGCTAAGCACTACGGACTCGCTTTAGAGCAAAACCCAAGTTTCACCGAAGCCGCGGTCGCTTTGCGGAGAATGCAGGGGAGGCTCAATTGATTTTAGATTGAAGATTTCAGATTGCAGATTGGAGAGCGACCACTAACACCAATCTTCAATCTGAAATGTTCACAACTATTGGCGTTTTGTTCCCCTTCTCGTCCACGGCTACATAAATCACCTCGGCTTCAGTTACTCGCACTCGTTCACTTTTTCCCAGGCGTTCAACTTCAACAATAACGCGCACGGTTATTGAGGTAGTTCCAACCTTGATTGTTTCTGCATAAAAACTGACCAGGTCGCCAACAAAAACCGGTTTGTGAAATATGACCTCACGCATTGCCACGGTTACAAAGCGCTCCATCTTAGTGTGACGATGGGCTTCAATTGCTCCGGCCGTGTCGATGTAACTAAGAATAACTCCACCAAAAATTGTTCCGCGCGAATTGGTGTCACGTGGAAGAAGCGTGATGCGAATTGCCGGATCTGTGTAGTCGCTCATATATCTAAATCTACTTGTTGGGTAATCAGTCTAACAATCTGAAATCTGAAATCTGAAATTTTCTCTCTCCCGGAACAAACTCACCTATAAGGTGTCTAACCGTTCTGTCTCCTTCCGAGTAGTTAAACGCTTTTCCGGAAAGGTCTTGACAATATGATTGCGCTCATTTTTGTATACAACTCGATGCCTGGCTTTGCATTGCTGCAAGAAGCACAAACGGATTTCAACGATCTTGGCAAGCTGCTTTTAGGTGGTGTCGCAGCAGCAGTTGTTTTCGCTCTCGCGTTTTCTTTTGTACGCTTAAGGCTAAGAGAAAAGAGTCCACAGACTTCAGATTTTATTAGTATCAGTGCTGCGCAGAATAGTAAGGATGAAGTTCGTGACAGTTAAGCCATTTGTTTAGTGATCCAGTCGTAAATGGCCACTTTCAACTGGTCCAAATGATCCTCAAAAAAGTGACCCGTGCCCGGAACGACTACAAGCTTAACCGAAGTTGCGGGTAACTTTTCAACCAGGGAGCGGAGCTCTTCGACATCACCAAACTCATCTCGTTCCCCGTGTACGAAGAGTAAAGGTTTCTTACAGCTTTCCAGAAAGCTGAAATCGTACTTACTCAAAGGTGTACCGATGCTAATCAAGAACTTTACTCTTTCATCCTCCATTCCCACTTCCATACCCATGCGTGCTCCGAAAGAAAAGCCACACATTGTGACAGGTTGGCCCGGAAAGTTCTGGATCAGATATTCCAGACCTGCGCGCGCATCGTCGAGTTCACCGTGACCATAGTCATGAACACCTGAGCTTTGTCCAACACCCCGGAAATTGATGCGCAAGGTGGTCAAGCCGGCATCATTCAACGCCGCCGCCGCTCGAAAGACCACTTTGTTATGCATCGTTCCGCCTCCAAGTGGATGAGGATGTAAAACTAAAGCAACACCATTTGCTGTTGCCGACCTCGGCTCCTTGAGGATCGCCTCAAGCTGTCCATGGCTGACAGGGATTATTAAGTTGCCGGCTGGATACATTGAATTCGAGCTTTGTTCTTTGTTCTTGGTTTTTCGTTTAAAGGGTCACCCTAACAAAAACGCGTTTCTAGTGTCTACAACGCTAACTGGGAACTAAAAGAACTTAACCACGAAGACACGAAGTCCCAAAGGCACAAAAGGATAGCCTCTTCAATGATTTTTCATTTGTGTCTTAGTGTCTTTGTGCCTTGGTGGTTAGGGTTTATGTCTCCGGATCTTTTGTTTGCGATTAGTCTTTCTGGACACCCTTCGGCGATTTGGGCTAAATTAAGCACGCTCTCCACAAACAACCTCGTTACATTCACCCGGCGGAAAGGTTGTGCGGATGCAGTTTAAAAACCTGTCGCCTGTTGTTTCTGGACAGCGTTTCGATCCGTTGGACCAACTTCTATCAAACAAAGCCGAAGGCTTTTCAAAGCAATCGCCTGACAGCAAACCACTCCGTCGAGAGTTTGCTGAAGGACGTTCTGCCCTCGTCGTCGACGACGTCTCTGACGTTACCGAATTACTCTCAGTACTCTTGACGCATGCTGGCTATGAGGTGGTGACTGCTGCTTCTGCACGCAGCGCCCTCGAACTAGCGCAGACTAAAAGGTTCGACGTGGTAATCTCTGACATCGGAATGCCTGAAATGAATGGTTATCAACTGGCGCGAGAGCTTCGCCAGCTTGCCGGATATGACAATGTGCCGATGATCGCCGTGACGGGATACTCGATGTTTGACGACAAGGAACGTTCGCTTAACGCCGGCTTCAACGCGCATCTAACCAAGCCCATTATTCCTCGCGTGCTACTCGACTTGATCGAGCAACTGTAAGCTTGCAGACAGAGAAACAGTTGACCGATTAATGAAAACCTCCTCGACACTCTCCTGGCTAAAGTCTGATTCCGCTATTCGTACTCTTCAGTTTCTGGTTGGCGTCATTGCCATCGGTTTTATCTTCTGGCAGCTCCAGTTTTCCACGTCCGCAATTTGCTGTGGTGATTTTGATGGCTACTATCACGTAAAGTGGACGCAGGTGCTGTGGGAATCAATTAAGAGCCGGCACACGGTGTCGACTTTTCCCTGGTTACCACTAACGACGCTCAATTTACGAGATTACGTCGACCACCATCTGCTTTTTCACATTTTCCTGATCCCTTTTACACGGTCTGAGGATCCGAGACTCGGGGCAAAAATCGCTTCCGCTCTCTTTGGGGGACTCGCCGTTGCCTCATGTTACTGGCTGCTGATCAGGTATCGAATTCGCTTTGTGCTTGTCTGGTTAGTAGCAATTTTGGCTTGTTCAGCTCCTTTTCTGTTTCGCATGAACATGGCCAAGGCTCCTCCCTTTGCTTTGATCTACCTGGCCATAGCAATTCATCTGTTGTTCCAAAAGAAATACTGGCCATTATTCCCGGTCGCTTTTCTGTTCACCGAAACTTACGACTTATTTCCACTATTACTAGCGGCTGCGCTTATGTGGGCCGCGGTAATTGGTTGGACCGAGCGCCGTGTGGAGTGGCGCCCCGTTATGTGGGTAGCGCTTGGAATCTGTGCTGGACTATTAATTAATCCTTACTTCCCGCGAAATGTCGTCTTGATGTATGCGCACGCGAAGATGAAGTTGACCGCACATGACTTCAATACCAAGGTTGGTGGCGAGTGGTACCCTTATGACTCATGGGAATTTCTTGGGAACTCTTTAGTCGCTTGTATCTCAATGGTAGTTGGTTATGTGGCGTTAGATCCCGGCGAAAAAAGACGGGGCCACCCGCTCTTCTTTGCGCTGTTCTCAACTCTGCTGCTGATCATGATTGCACGCTGGCGGAGGATCGCAGAGTACTGGCCTCCCTTCGCAGTGATGTTTGCTGCTTTCTCTCTACAACCATGGCTCGATGGGACTCGGTCAGCTATCTCACGACTACCCAGAGACATCATGAAGGAGTTGGAGCCATTTTTTGATCGGGATAGTTACGACGAAGCATCATTCAGAGAGACTATCAAGACAATCGTGGCCGCGTTTATTGCCCTGTTGTTTGGTGTCGCCCTCTTCTTTAATCTCCATGCATCTGCGAAAGAAATAAGACAGAGTCAGCCGCATGAATATTTCCAGGCAGGAGCCCAATGGTTAAAGGCACACGTTCCGTCAGGTCATGTCATTTTCAACACTGATTGGGACGATTTCCCGCGCTTATTTTATTTTGATTCCGAACATTATTACGTCTCCGGTCTCGATCCCACGTATCTTTACGATCGGGATTCATCCTTATCCCAACTATACGACCGGATAACATTGGGCAAAGAGGACGATCCAGGTCCGCTCATTCGAGATCGCTTTGGCGCAACCTATGTATTCTCGGATAATGAACACGACGATTTTTTCGAAAAAGCCAGAGCGAGCGGTTGGTTTGAGATTGTGTATGAAGACGAGCAATGCACAATAATGAGAATTCGCGATGAAAAGTTGTCGCCGCTCGATCCCAAAGAAGGTTACCCTGCTGAGGATGATGTTGGTGGGAATCGTCCCTAGCCAGGAGATTCGATCATGAATAAACGAATACTTATATTAGTTACTTTACAAGCTGCTCTGTTCGTGGCCGGATGTCACAGAGGCGAAAACAAAGAGACTGAGACGGCCCAGCCCACAGCATCCAAGCCTGCCGCTTCGCCACTTACAGGCTTTGCTGCCGATCTGCAATTCATAAAGAATGGTCAATACACCTACGTCTATGTGTTTTCCCGTAAAGATGGGAAGCCCTTGCAACCAGAGGATAGTCAGTATCTAAGAACCAATGCCCCGCAAGTTGTTGATTGGGCCGCGCAGAATGGAACGAAAGCAGTTGCTGGAACAAACTTCAATCTTGAAGAGGGAAATATGGCGGCATTGAAAAAGCGATTTGTAGTTGAAGACTACTCTGGGAAATAAAAGATCTATTTGTCATTGGTCATTTTTCATTTGTCATTTTCGATATTTCAGACGCTCCGCGCACCCATGTGGCCGAAATGCTTTACTTTGTCGTATTGGAGCCAAGTGAATTCCAAAAGTCTTTTCTCATTGGCGCAAGCTGAAGCATATCGAACACTTTGGGTGCCCGAAGGGTCCGAAAAATGGAAAATGACAAATGGAAAATGAGACATGAGAAATAAGTATTTTTAAGGCAGCAGAACCACCTTCCCAAACTGTGCTCGATTCTCAATCAACTCGTGAGCCTGGCGAGCTTCGGAAAGCGGTAAGGTACGGTCGACAACGCCCTTTATTTTTCCTTTTCGCACAAACTTCATCGCTTCAAGCAGCTCGGCCTTTGACCCCATAAAAGATCCTAAAATCGTCAAATGTCGATAAAAGACCTGTCGCAGATCTGTTCGCGCATCAAATCCACTTGTTGCGCCACACGTAACCAGGCGGCCATTGTTCTTCAGGGACGCGATCGACCCGGGCCAGGTAGCAGATCCAGTGTGTTCAAAAACAACATCGACTCCACGACGCTCCGTCAATCGCTTCACTTCCTTTGGCCAATCTTCTTTCGTGTAGTTGATCGTTTCATCTGCGCCCAGCTCACGAGCTTTTGATAACTTCTCATCTGAACTAGCGGTTGTAATGACTCGCGCCCCTAATAATTTTGCGATTTGGATCGCCACGGAGCCCACCCCACTTCCAGCGGCATGGACCAGGATATCTTCGCCGGGTTTTAGCTGGGCACGACCAACGAGCATGTGCCACGCTGTAACTGTCACCAGTGGAAGGGCCGCAGCTTCTTCCCAATTCAAATTCGATGGCTTAGGAAACACATTTGCCCCTGGTACAGCAACAAGCTCTGCGTATCCGCCATCGCGCCGATAGCCAATCATGTCGTACTCCCGACAGAGATTGTCCTGGCCGCTTAAACAAGCTTCGCAGTGTCCACACGAAACACCTGGTTGGACCATCACCTCATCACCGGGCTTCACCCAGGTCACTAGTTCTCCTACTTCCTGGACCACACCGGCAATGTCGTTACCCAAAATGTGTGGCAAGGGAATCTCGATGCCAGGCAAGCCGTTGCGGACAAAGATATCGAGATGATTGAGAGCGCACGCCTTGACGCTGATGAGAACTTCGTTGGCGCGGAGTTTGGGTTCGGGTACGTCGGCAAACTCCAACACGTCGGGCGAGCCGTGTTGACGGAAAATGGCTGCTTTCATGGTGAGGATTGTAGATGACTACTGCTCGTTTGCAACCCACAAAAGTGGATGCACAAAGTCCGTGTCCCTCACAGAGTAATGACAATTGAGGCATTCGCCGGTCTTCTGCCGCAGCTTGACCTTCGTGTTTGCAGCATTTGTGATCAGAAACTGCCAGTCACCACCATCTGGGTTAAATCCTTTTTCTCGTTTAATCATCACCGCCAGCAGCTCGGGTTGTGTATTGCCCTTTTTAGCCAATTTCTCTCGGACGAGTACTGACCCAGTCGGGAAAAGTTTTGTTTTTCCGCTAATGGCCTGAATAGCTAAGTCATTTGCGAAAACAGGGCCAAATTCGACGGGATGATCCGCCTCTTTATTGTCCTTGTGTTGCCTCGAGGGGGTAGTGCCGAAAATGATTCTGGTGGTGCCGCGTGAATTATGAGTGATTGGGTCCTGATAACGACCATCGCCGATGGCCACGAAGTACGCTCAACCACCAGCTGTAGCAAGGTCGCCGTACGGATTTGTTGGAGCGATCGGCACTTGCTGGGTAACTCTGGCCCAGTTTTTGTAGTTCGAAATCCGCTGGAGGGAGTCATCCTGCGAGGTTCCGCCGGATACCAAAACCAGGCTTATGAGCGTGAGCAAGGATGCTGCGCCAATTAGCTTCACTGTGTTTGCGTTCATTGTCGGAGTCCCCCAAGGAAATTGGGATTGCTGTTTTATCTGATGCGGTCCGGCGGGCAGTAGTTTACCGTTCCTACATCGGCAACCCATTGGTTACTGGTCTTTTTCCTGCTCCTTGAGTTTTGCCGCCCAACTACTCTCGGCATACTTATCTTTCAAAAAAGCCTCGAGCTTTGTCCTGGTTTCCTCGTCTTCTTCCCAGCTTCCACACCCATATTTGTAACTTTGATTAGCCTGGATAGCGATATAAAGAGCTTCCGGAATACGTGGATCCGAGGGAAAACGCCTGGCCCACTCAAGAACTCTCTTCCCTAGAAAACTCTTTGCATCTCCAATTGCAGCCAGATCGGCTTTTTCCTTTTTTGCGATAGCAAGATCACGAGCATTCAAAAATTTAGGACTCGACACGACCTTTGGAATCTCAGTTCCATCATCCTGGTATATGGTGTCATCAGGTTTACACCACCAGCTAGTCTCGAAATAGTAATCCTCCTCTTCCGCAGTTGATAGCTGTTGAATACCCGCAGCGACATATGGCGACAGAGTCGGGTACTTAAGCAAGATAAAGAGTGCTTCGCTCTCACGCCGTTCACGAGTTTGGGCTTTAACGTAAACAGAAAACAGCGGGGCTAGTTCAGGTACAAGCCTTTCAATATCAGAAGACACTTCTTTGGCAACCAGATCATTCTTAAGCAGAACCGCTCGAGTCCAAACAGACAACGCCAGACCTCTCCGCAGATAATCGGGCACTTCAGAACTACGCATCGCCTCTATCAACTTGTTCATCGAGAAGTGCCAATTAAAAAGATCGGCAATGTCAGGATCAAACGTCTTGCGTTCATTCCACGGAAGAATGTTTTTGAAGCTCTCTTCGGTCTTCTTCTCGTACTCTTCTTTCGTTTCCGTGTAATACTCGGGATCCCAAAACTGCTTGTGGATTTCCAGCAGATCCAGGATGCGTCCCACACTACCGTACTCATAAAAAGCTACCGGCTGACGAATTGCAAATTTCAAATACTCATCGACTGTCCCTGCCAAACCAGCACGCTGCTCAAGGAAGAGATTCTGCGAAGATAAAGGCAAACTGTCGAAGTGAGTCGCGATGATCTTGTCCAGCATTTTTTGCGCTTCGGCCGTTCTGTTCATATCCATACGCAACCGAATCAAATGATAGGCAACCGTCGGATAGACAGGCGATTCATCTTCAACTTGTTCAGCATCGCGCATCAAGCGCAGTAGACCGCGCGAAGTTTTGGTAGCCTTAGTTAGAGCAACAGCCAGCCAGGCAGTGGAGTGAGTAAGCCGCCATTTACTTGCTGAATGAGCAAAAGCCTTCGGGTCTTTCGACTGAAACGTCATGATCCAGTCGCTCAAATCATCAGTTCGAATGTATGCAGGAAGCATTGCTAAGGTGAGCTGATTACAATCTGAATGACAGCCTTCGTAGTCTCGTCCGGTATTTACCTTTCGATTTGGGCTGAGGAGCCACTGCCGACGTGAGAGCGCATAGGTATAGTTGTCCTTTAGCTTCTTTATTTCCGCTTCAGAGAGTTTCCGGCCTAGCTGGATTTCTACTTCCTGAAATACTTCGGCTTCCGATACATCCGGTTTCTTCCAAACTGTGACGCCTGGCTGGTAGCTGGAGCCTTCGGGTTGATCAGGTGAGAAGTAGATCTCGATCAATTCACCTCGTTGTATCGCATCGTTTCTTTTTTGGACTTCAGGATCGGGCCCGTAAGGTTCGGGGGTCGGAGTTGGATTCAACTTCTTTTTCCGTTCCTCTTCTTCCTTTTGAATCTGGAGATCAAACTTGTCGAGTAACCAGTAGTAGTCGATTAAGTCCTGGCGGATGTTTTCGTTGCCACTTTCTTTGTCGAGAATCTGCGATAGCTCCCTGATTCGTTCTTCCGGGTGCAAACGGAATTTGACTAGACCAAGCAGACGCTTCGTTGCGTTCTGGAACTTCCCGCCGCGCGCCAATAGATTTATCAAATAGGCTTCCGCTTGCTCGTAATTCGCACGACTTTCCCGTTCATTCTTTGTCAGACTCGCCTGGCGTACTAATGTTCGTCCCACAAGGTATGCAGAAATTTCCTGCCAAACTGAATCGTTGTCAGCACCAATTTTCTCAAAGCGAGAACGAGCTTCAGCTAACCTCAGTGAGTAAAAGTTGGCTGCAGCAATTTGATAGTCACGATCTTTCTGTAACCAGTTTGGCGCGCCTCGTCCAACCGGCGGTGGAGCTTCTGCTCCCTCTGCGCAGTTCTTGAAAACAATGTCCTGGGCATCCAGCCAGTTACGAACATTCGCATCATTTGCACCATAACTTAGCGCGCGGTCTTTCAGTGTTTGCGTGGCTACTTCAAATGCATTCCTGGTGCAGTTTGGGAAAAAATCGTAACCGCTGTGACGGCGCTGGTCATAAATGGCAGGAGACGTCTGTTCGTTGCCAACAATTTCCTTACGTGCCTCGATCCAAGCTTTAATTGCAGAATCGTCATCCTCCTCGGGTGGAATTCCTTTCAATGCTTCAACTACGCCACGCTGTTCATCCTCAGTAAAGGTGCCGCCGTTTAAATAGCGATGAGCGATGACTAGAGATTTCCGACCAAACGACGACTGCAGAATGCCGATTTTACCTTTAGCAAACTTTTCGAATGGAATATCTGGGGAGTTCGTAAAGACGAAGATCGGATCAATAGTTTCCGGACCACACGCCTTGATCCGCATTGAGGTCTGGCAAATAAAAACGAAGCAGAGTAGCAACGCCAGGATCGACTGTCTGTTGAGGATCTCTTTAGCCACCAAATCGTTCCTCCAAAATCGACACATCCGAGGGTGACCATGAGCGCGCATTGAAGACATAAACTCGCCTTTGCTTTTCAAACGATGTCTTTACGGGCTCGTCTAAAGCAACGCCAAAGCTGCGCCGGCAGAGACCGTCGCGAAAATCTTCGCCGTTAGTCAATAGGTTCTTGATGCGTTCAGAGTCTGTCCCCATACGAAAGACCATTGGCACGGCTTCATCAACAGGAAGGTCGGTTAACCATCGATCTCCTACACAGAAGGAAGCGAGTGCGGTCATTGAAAGCGGCACGGTGTCTGGTAAGCCTCCACGGAGATCATCGAGCAGCTTTCGGTAAAAATCTCGTTCCGACGTAACCGCATCAAAGTCGACCTGGATTGCGTTTACCTGGTCGAGCTGAAGAGTGTTCTGAATCCGTTCGACAATGCTCTTCCGTTGCGCGTCACTCAGATCAGCTCGTTCGTGAGTGATTTTTTGCGACTCAATTCTTGTCACTGCAATCAGTTTTGTGCCCGGGCGAACTTTTAGAGGTTGATGGCGCGGATTGTAAATAACGTCGCCATTTTTCAACGTTAAGGTCTGGGCCAGAAAAGCTACTGCATAGTGATTCGGATCGAGGAATTCAAGATCTTCAGGGCGCTCCCAGGCCCAGAGAATCACTCGCGGGAAGTGGTTGTCGTCGATGCGATTTCGGGTTGAGCCTTTTTTACAGGCTGGAGCGA
>JBKPQV010000349.1:0-4410 GCA_046734235.1 Acidobacteriota bacterium | reverse complement strand
TCCAAAGATTTATTACTTCCATGATGAGCGTGAGGAAAAAGCGCAGAGCCTCTGGCCCCGAGTAACTGGAGTTTGGGCAGACCTTCAACTAGATAAAACAGTTGATATCGCTCTGAATTTGCAGCCTGATACTCGCAACGTCTATGTGGTGTCAGGTAATTCTCTTCAAGACAAATTCCTTCGAGACGAATCAATCAATGAGTTAAAACCTTATGAGGCACGGCTACGCGTAAACCAACTCACAGATCTCACTATCGAAGAACTCAAGAGTGTCTTGTCAAAATTACCATCTAATTCGGTCATTATTTATCTTTCCTTTTTCGTCGACAAAGCCGGAAATTCCTTTTCAGGTCCTGAAGCTCTTTCATTGTTTGGCCCCAGTGCGAACGCTCCAATCTATGGTATATCCGAAACCTATATGGGATCGGGAATCGTGGGAGGTAGCCTGCTGGACTTTGAAGCGCTTGGGAAAACTACAGGCGACCTGGGACTAAGAGTTATGGCGGGTGAAAAACCCGAACAGATTGCGGCACGAACGGTTCCAACAGTCCCGAGGTTTGATTGGAGGCAACTAAAACGCTGGAACCTCGACCCCCAAAAAGCACCTTCTGGTTCGCTGATCCTTTTCGAAAGTCCGTCGTTTTGGGACCGGTACAAATGGTATATCCTCGCGGCAATCGCAGCCTTCCTCGTTCAGGCTTTCTTGATCGCCCGGCTCCTCTTTTCCAGAGCTCGCCGCCGCCGCGCAGAATTAGAAAGCGAACGTTTGGCAATCCTGGCTCAGAATGAACACCAACGTCTAAACGAAGTGGTTTCGAACGTGCCCGGTATCGTTTGGGAAACGCGTATCGACCCTGTCACTCATGAAAGAACAACCACTTACATCAGCGAGCACGTGGAAAAGATGCTGGGCTACACGGTTTCGGAGTGGAACTCGATTCCCGGTCTTGGGCTCAGCCTGGTGCACGAAACTGATCGAGGCAGGGTGGACCGCGAATCACTGGCAGTCTTCGAAAACTCGAAAGAGCATACTCTTAAGTATCGCTGGCTCACTAAGGATGGCCGAACTCTCTGGGTTGAAGCACACCTGGCGCCGATAAAAGATGAAGCGGGCAAGACAATTGGAGTACGAGGTGTCACGCTCGATGTCACAGAACAGCAGTTGGCGACTGATGCGAAGGCACAAAGTGATGAGCGGAGCCGGGCAATATTACAGGCCATTCCTGACTTAATGTTTTTGCAAACGCGCGAGGGTGTTTACCTCGACTACCATGCTAAAGACTTGAAAGACCTTGCCACGCCTCCGGAAAAATTCCTTGGCAAGAACATGCGGGACGTTTTGCCGGCGGAATTGGCTGAGCCTCTCTTCCAGTGCTTCCAAAGAGCTGAGGCAGGCGAACCTCAAATCCTTGAGTACGAACTTGATCTAAACGATACGCATCGATGGTATGAGGCAAGGATCGTACTCACTAATAACAATATTCTTAGCGTGGTTCGCGACGTAACCTCACGCAAGTTGGTTGAAAATGCCCTGACCCAGAACGAAGCACAATTAGCTGGAATAATAGACTCCGCGATGGACGCAATCATTACGATTGACGACAGTCACACCATCATTCTCTTTAACGCAGCCGCAGAAAAACTATTTCAGTACTCACCCCACGAAGCACTCGGACAATCGATCGCGCGGTTTATCCCTGACTTCATAAGCGTACTTCAGCAACAAGCTATAAACGAGCCGGATCAAACCAAAGGTATTTCGAGGCCAATCGCCTTACCCGAGGATCTCTATGGAGTTAGAGCATCAAGGGAAACATTCCCTATCGAAGCCTCACTCTCACAAATCGAATTGAATCAGCAGCAATTTTTTACTGTAATTCTGCGTGATGTAACGGAAACCAGGCACGCTGTTTCAGAATTGCGCAGCAGTGAAGAGCGATTTGGTAAAGCGTTCAAGGCGAATCCGCAACCAATGTCTATCACCACAATTTCCGAAGGTCGGTATGTCGACGTCAACGACAGCTTTCTTTCGATGAGTGGTTACACGCGTGAAGAAGTAATCGGACACACATCAACTGAACTGCAAGTCTGGGAAAACGTCGAAACCAGGGCTGATTTCATTAGCCGAGTAAAACAGAGCGGCTCTCTTTTTAATCTAGAAACAAGATTTCAAACTAAGAACGGACAGAAAAGAGTTTTGCTTTCTTCCGCAGAAAGACTGGAAATAGCCGGTGAAGACTGCCTCTTAATGGCCTCAAGCGACATCACCGAGAGAGTCTCAGCGCAAACTGCTTTGAGTGAAAGCGAAGAACGTTTTCGCCACATGGCAGATACAGCACCTGTGATGATCTGGATGGCAGGCGACGATAAACGCTGCAACTACGTAAATCGGCAATGGTTGGAATTCACTGGGAGAACGTTAGAGCAAGAACTTGGTGATGGCTGGCTCGAAGGAGTGCATCAGGAAGATCTACCACATTGTCTTACTGTCTTTACGGACAACTTTGAAAAGCGACAACCATTTGAAATGGAATATCGGCTGCGACGCTATGATCAGCAATACCGCTGGATCTTCGATGTTGGGGCTCCACGCTTTGCCAGCGATGATACTTTTCTTGGTTACATTGGCTCCTCGTTGGACATTACTGAGCGAAAAGAGTCTGAAGCTTCACTCAAAACGGCCCTTCAAGAAGTGAATGTCTTGAAGAATAGGCTGGAAGCCGAAAACATCTACCTTCAGCAAGAGTTGCAGCTGGACCAAACGTTTGGAGAGATCATTGGTATTAGCGACGCTATCAAATACGTACTCTTCAAAATTACTCAAGTAGCACCAACCGACTCGACCGTACTGGTAACTGGAGAGACTGGGACCGGCAAAGAACTGGTGGCTCGAGCAATTCACGGAGCGAGCCAGCGAAAAGATCGTGCTTTAATAAAGGTCAACTGCGGAGCTCTCGCGCCAAGTCTAATTGAGAGCGAATTGTTCGGTCATGAAAAGGGAGCTTTTACTGGTGCAACCGCCCGCAAGCTGGGGCGCTTCGAACTCGCAAATGGCGGAACAATATTTCTGGATGAAATCGGAGAACTACCTCTCGACTTACAAGTTAAGTTACTGCGCGTCATCCAGGAAAACGAGTTCGAACGATTGGGTGGCATGAAGACCTTGAAGACGAACGTTCGGATTATTGCCGCTACTAATAAGAATCTGAAAGTTGAAGTTGAGAATGGGAGATTTCGTGAGGATCTTTGGTATCGACTTAATGTTTATCCAATCACTGTTCCCGCGCTGAGACAGCGGAAAGAAGATATTCCGCTTTTAGTGGAACACTTTGTCAGCAAATACTCCAAGAAGTTTGGAAAAACCATTACCTCATTATCGCCACGCGCCATGCATAACCTACAGTCCCATTCCTGGCCCGGAAATGTTCGCGAGCTAACAAATGTTATTGAGCGGGCGGTAATCCATACGCAAACCAGTGTTCTGCAAGTTGTTGATCGGTTTGAGCAGACAGCTGTAGAAGAACCTTCACCTTTGAAAAGCCTGGAGGATGTCGAACGTGATTACATCGTTCATGTGCTCGAAAACACTGGATGGCGGGTGGAGGGCAGCTATGGTGCGGCAAAGATACTTGGGATGAATCCCAGTACCCTCCGGACCAGAATGCAAAAGCTCGGAATACAGCGGCGTCGTGCGAGCTACGTGTAGCCTATTTGTCAGAATCTCGTCCAATTTCAGTCCCTCATCAAAGTCACTAAACTCCTCCGTGGAGTCTCACGGATCCCGCGAAATATAGCGGGGATTGAGCCATCGAATAGTGAACCTCACTTCGCAATAATTTCATAAAGTATATAAAACAGTAGAGTAATAGGTTTTTTGGTCCTTGACGGTGGTTTGTGCACAGCACTTGCACTACCCACGGTATCAACGTCAGTTGAGCTTTTCACTTTGCGCCGGTCCAAGTTTGAACGCTAGAGAATCTGGTGGCAGCGGCGGTCGGCGTGTGCGCTACGAGTGTGTCTCCCCAAAAGGTGCCGAAGTGATTGTCAACACTACAAGAATCACAGTGAATCCTGAGAAGCGAAAGGAACTCTTACAAACGATTGGGCGTCTGGTTGAACCTATCGCAGGCGTGAACGGGTGTAGGACTTTCCGCTTCTACGTGGATGCGACGGACGAAAATTCATCACTCCTACTTAGCGAATGGGAAAGTGAATCCGATCTTAATAGTTACTTGCGCTCAAATAACTTTGCGGTGCTAAGAGGTGCAATCACCGTGTTGAGTATTCGCACTTCTGAATCCAGAGCATTCGTTACGTCAGGTTCAGAACCTTTAGAAACCTGAAACAACTTCAACCATCAAGCGGTTGCCAATTTCAAAACAGAATAGAACTTTCGAGACCCTTTATGAG
>JBKPQV010000348.1:0-4884 GCA_046734235.1 Acidobacteriota bacterium | reverse complement strand
TAGGTACGTGAGGTTGTCTTCAAACTGGTAACGGTCCTGGAAAACTTCATAAGGAGCTCCAAATGGACGACCAAATCCTGCCAGGCCCGAAACAATCAGGCCGGTAACCGCAGGTTCATGTGGAGCGGTGATAGCCGAGTTGTGAGGTGAAAATTGTCCGCGCAGTTGATTGATCAGATTACCCTTGAAAGTGTGGGTCCATGTGACCACACCTGTTTGATCATTCTGGGCGAGTGTTGCTGTTAGCGATGGTGACCCGGCATTGCTTGTTCCCAAATCGTCGGTGAAATTTCTTGTCAGCGTAAAGCGACCTGAAATCGAGTCGTTATTTTTTGGCTGGTAGTCAACTCGAGTGCTCCACGTGTTGAGACGGGCGAAGCCATTGAAGACGCCTTCATTTTACTTCAAAATTTGAAAAATATTTGGATAACTCGCAGCGGTGGTAGTGAGTGCAGCACGAAGATTGGTTGAGATACGTCGAACGTTAGCGTCTGCTGATGCGTCGAGTGTTGCGAGTAAAGTTAACTGAGCTGCATTTGGTCGCGTTAGCGGATCGGTTGTGTAAGTTCGAAAGCGCGCGTTGTCGGTTGCAGTCCTCTCGTAGTTAGTGAAGAAGAAAAGTTTGTTCTGAACAATTGGACCACCAAAAGTGAAGCCCGGAAAGTATTGCCGGTCAAACGACTGCTTGCCGGGATTAATCGTATCGAACGCATTTCGTGCTGATGTGCCATCCGATCGGTAGTAGATAAAACCACTGCCGTGAAACTTATTCGTTCCACTCTTGGTGACGATGTTCACTGCCGTTCCGGCCGTAAAGCCAAACTCAGCCGAGAACGAATTGCGATTTACTTGAAACTCCTGAATCGCTTCGGTTGAGACGTCGTAACGGGTTGTGCCGGATCCGAGTTCATTCTCACCGCCATCGACCGTGATGAGATTGTTACGACCATTGCTGCCGCCAATTGAGAAGCCCGAAGATTGAAATGCAGTAATGCGACTTGATAACTGCACGCGTGGAGCTGTCGAACTCGCAACACCGGGAAGCGTGTAGACGTAGTTCTGAAAAGTTCTTCCAACGTTAGGTAAGTTCTCGACCTGCTGATTTGAAATGGTGTTTGCCTGTTGAGTTCGCTCTACTTCGATCAAAGGCGTATCGCCGGTGATAGCTACTTGAGCTGTTACGGTGCTCGCATTCAGCTGAACGTCGTAAACAAGGCTCTGGCCCACCGATAGCTGAACACTCTCATTGAAGACCTTCGCAAATCCCCGTGCCTCAAACTCAATTTTGTACGCGCCTGGAGGCAACAAAGGAAATTGGTATGCGCCGTCGTCGTTTGTGGTAGCTGTCTTCTTTAACCCTTTGTCGATACTGGTTGCAGTCACAGTTGCACCGGGGACCAGCGCGCCTTGTTGATCTGTGACAGTGCCTTTCAAAGTTGCGCTCGAGACGTCAACCTGAGCTGACGCAGTTGTCGCGCAAATTGAAATGAAAAGGAGAAGCAGAATTGTTAGGCCTTTGGTAAGCATTGGCGAAATCTCCTTTGAGCGAATCTTTGGGACTTAGTCTGGTAAGCGAACAAATCGAAACGTTGAACCTGACCTAGGCTTAACGCCGGCGTCTTTGAAAGCTTGTCGTCGATAACGGCTGCGAGAAGGCCGTTTCGAATAGCTGAGAGAAGTGACGCCCCACATTAACCACTGGGCTCGACTTCACTCGTTTTCCGACGAACAGTTCCCGATGAAAGGCACCCAACTTTTTGGGCTACGCCAGCGATGGAAGTATTAATGCTATGGGGATACCTACCGAACGGTCGGTAAAATAGCATTGCGTCAAAATAAGGTCAAGTATCAATATTGAGGTATGAGGCGACGGGAGCCAGGAATTAAGAAGGTTTTCTTAATGAGGAATTCCCTCAAAAGCCGATCGCGGGTGGAATTCGACTTTGAGGTAAAGCCGTTGACGAGACAGTCGTTCGGATGTAAAGTCCGTCCTACCGGACGGTCGGTAAGTTGTAGGGATGATATCCTGTTGTTGCTATGGATCTGAATCTAACGGTGACAGAAAAAGGTTTTCGCGATGAGTTTCGCGAGTGGCTTGGTGCGAATCTCCCGCCAGAATGGCAGGGGAGCACCAACGCCGAAAATCGTCTCGAATACATTCGCTATCTTAGAGACTGGCAACGCAAACTCTTCGAAGGTGGCTGGGCCGGAATTTCGTGGCCGCGCGAGTTTGGCGGACGCGGGGCTTCATTGATGGAGCAAGCGATCTTTCAGGAAGAGCTAGCTCGAGCGAATGCGCCTCAATTGATCGGCACCATCGGGTTGTCTCTCGTTGGTCCCACTATCATTGCGATGGGTACTGACGAGCAGAAGACTCGTTACCTGTCTCCAATTCTTTCCGGCGACGAAATCTGGTGCCAGGGGTTTTCTGAACCAAACGCCGGAAGCGATCTGGCGTCACTCGGAACGAAGGCGCTGCTTGATGGTGAAGAGTTCATCGTTAATGGTCAAAAGATCTGGACGAGTTTCGCGCAGTTAGCCGATTGGTGTCTGTTACTTGTTAGAACGGATAACGAAGCACCAAAACATAAAGGCATTACTTGCCTACTCGTCGACATGCGCAGTGAGGGTATTTCAGTTCGACCATTGCGGCAGATGTCCGGCGACTCCGGTTTCAATGAAGTCTTCTTTTCCAATGTGCGCGTTTCCGTCAAACAAGTTCTGGGGACAATCAATCAAGGTTGGACTACAGCGATAACTGCGTTGATGAATGAACGAGCAAATCTTGGTAGTGCGGCGCAAGTCGTCTTTAAGAGAAACTTCGAGGCACTACTTGAGCAAGCCCGATCGATTACGCGCAACGGAAAACCAGCAAGCAAGGATCCGTTGACGCGGCAGAAGTTGGCGCAGGCGTTTCTTGAATTAGAAATAATGCGACTCAATGGTAATAGAGCTTTAACTTCTTTGATTAAGACTGGAGTTCCGGGGCCTGAAGGCTCTATTCAAAAACTCTACTGGAGTGAATGGAATCAACGAACTCAGCAAACAGCGCAAGAGATTCTTGGACCCTATGGACAGTTGAGCGACTTCGAAAATGGTGCCTGGCAATATGGCTACTTGCGTTCTCGTGGGAATACGATCGAAGCGGGAACGAGTGAGATACAGCGAAACATAATCGCCGAACGTGTTCTGGGATTGCCGAAGAGCTATTAGTCCCAGCCCGACAAATGACCCACGATGGACTTCGACTTAAGCAAACCACAAAAGTTACTTAAAGACTCGGCGCGAGAGTTTTTGTCGCGACAGTGTAAACCTGAACGTGTGCGGCAGTTGATGGAGACGGACACTGCTTTCGATGACAAACTTTGGAAAGAGATCGCTGAGCAGGGCTGGACCGGTTTGACCATTCCCGAGGAGTTTGGTGGCCTGGGTCTCGGCTTGATTGAAATGGCAGCTGTTTCTGAGGAGATGGGTCGCGCGTGTTTGCCCGGTCCGTTTCTCTCTACATTCTTCGCCGCAAGTTTGATTGAGCGCGCTGGATCGCAAACCCAGAAGACCAGCTATCTTCAGGCGATTGCCGCGGGAGAGTTGAAAGCGACGATTGCTCAACTTGAGTCTGATGCCGACTGGAATCCAAGTGCGGTAGCGCTGAAAGCTGAACGCAATAATGGTGACTACAAACTATCGGGCACGAAGTTGTTCGTTCCAGATGCTGATGTTGCGGATGTTTTGATCTGCGTCGCCCGGAATGGTGACGGTCATCTTCTGTTGCCGGTAAGACGCCAGGCTGAAGGGTTGGAAATAAAAGCAACACCTTCGATGGACGCGACCCGAAAACTTTGCGAAGTGACGTTTACAGACGTCACTGTTCCCGACGTTGAGATCTTTGGCGCTGATGGTGACGCGAGTGGTTCACTTACTCAAGCCATCGATATTGCGACTGTTGCGCTTTGCGCTGAGATGGTTGGGGGCATGCAGTGGATACTAGACACAACAGTTGAGTACGCAAAAACTCGTCAACAGTTCGGCAAGCCAATCGGATCCTTTCAAGCAATCCAACATCAATGTGCTGACATGTTGTTAATGACTGAAAGTGCTCGCTCAGCAACTTACTATGCGGCATGGTCAGTTTCAGAAGACCCACAAAGCGCGGGCACCGCTGTCTCCGTAGCAAAGGCATATTGTTCGGATGCGTTTCGCGAAGTCGGCAATCGCGGCGTGCAGATACATGGCGGCATTGGATTCACCTGGGAGCATGATCTGCATCTGTACTACAAACGGAGCAAAGCTTCTGAAGTAATGTTTGGAGACGCTACCTACCATCGAGAAAGAATCGCACGGACGGTGATTGATTAGTTTTTCGCTCCAGCGGAGCGGCATATTTATAGTCATAGACCATCCGTGAGATCGCGCTCCGTAGGAGCGCCATGTGGAATTGGTGCCGGCGGATGCATTTTCTCCCTGTCTCGTCCGCTACGCTGTCAATAATCTGAATCGCCTTCGCACATTGCACTCCTCCGGAGCGCGGTTCAACGCAGCCTTTAATGCTATAAACATCTCGCTCCTCCGGAGCGAAGAGCCCTAAGCCAGAACCAAATGCCAACTCATATCAAACAACTTTTCGATCTTTCAAATCGTGTCGCTATCATCACAGGCGGGTCGCGTGGACTCGGCAAAGAAATGGCTGAAGGACTTGCCGAAGCCGGTGCGTCACTAATGCTCTGTGCGAGGCGCGAGGAGTGGCTTGCGCCAACCGTTGAAGAGTTCCGTGCCAATGGATTCAAGACGGAAGGAGTGCTCTGTGACGTGTCCAATCCACATGACGTCCAAAAGTTGGTAGACAAAACTGTCGAAGCTTACGGCAAAGTCGACATACTCGTTAAC
>JBKPQV010000347.1:0-5590 GCA_046734235.1 Acidobacteriota bacterium | reverse complement strand
TTTGTTTTTTCAACAACAACTTATTCCCAAACTAAACTACTTCGTTTCCCGGATATCAAAGGCGACCGCGTCGTGTTCACGTATGCAGGTGATCTTTGGACCGCACCTTCCAGTGGTGGATCTGCCTCGCGTCTGACCTCTCATCCGGGAATGGAAGTTTTTGGCAAGTTCTCGCCCGACGGCAAATGGGTCGCGTTCACGGGTCAATACGACGGCGACGAACAAGTCTATGTTGTGTCGACTACTGGTGGTGAACCTCGTCAATTAACTTTCTATCCTGCGCGAGGACCCCTGGCACCACGCTGGGGCTGGGACAATCAGGTATTTGGGTGGAGCAAGGACGGCAAGCGAATCTTCTTTCGATCGTTAAGAGATTCCTGGTCACTTCCGATCGCCCGTCTCTATTCGGTGGCTGTTGAAGGTGGACCAGCAGAAGCGTTACCAATGCCGACAGCCGGCTCGGGTGACTACTCGCCCTCGGGCAATGAAGTTGTTTACTCGCCTCAGTCGCGCGACTTTCGCTCTGAGAAACGTTACGGCGGTGGTCAGGCGAACGAATTGTACATCTTCAACCTGCAAAACAATTCAGCCAAGCGGATCACTGAAGGACCACGTGCAACACGCGATGCGATGTGGATTGGCGACACCATCTACTACAACTCAGACCGTGATGGTCACTTCAATTTGTATGCCTACTCCGTTTCAAATGGTAGGACTTCGCAAGTAACGACAAATAAACAGTGGGATGTTCGCTGGCCCAGTTCTGACAATGAAGGACAAATTGTTTATGAGTTAGATGGCGAACTCCAGGTTATGGACGCTCGCTCACGGAAGAGCACACCTATTTCGATCAACGTTCCGGATGAAGGACTGGCTCGACGTCCGAGTCATATTCCAGTGGGCAACTTTATCGAGTCGGCGGGTTTAAGTCCGAAGGGCGAACGCGTAGTGATCGCAGCTCGTGGTGATATTTTCACGTTGCCAATTGAAAAAGGTCCAACTCGCAATCTCACTCAATCTTCAAGTGCACACGACAAGTGGCCCAGCTGGTCACCTGATGGTTCTCAGATCGCCTACATCTCCGATCGAACCGGCGAAGAAGAACTTTTCCTTGAAACTCAAGACGGTGCGAAGCCGGCTGAGCAGATCACTTCTGGCGGATCGGTGATGCGCTATGCACCCGAATGGGCGCCGGATGGCAAACGAATCGCGTTTAGCGACAAGGACGGTAAGTTGTTTGTGTTAACACTCGCCGATCGAAAGGTTGCTGAAATAGCAGACACTCCGAGAGGACAGATACGTGATTACACATGGTCGCCGCGTGGAAACTATCTCGCGTTCACCATGAGTAACTCAAATCAAGGAGCGTCAATCTTTATCTGGAGCGCCGGCGACAATCAGCTTCGTCGAGTCACGGACGAGTTCTTCAATTCGTACAACCCAGCGTGGGACCCGCAGGGCAATTACCTGTACTTCTGTAGTGATCGAGAGTTTGCTCCGCAGCTTTCCTCTATCGAGTTTAACTATGCCTTGAATCGGCCTACCTATCTCTATGCAATGGCGCTCAAGAAAGATGGTAAGCATCCGTTCCCGCCTGAGAGCGATGAGGTAACGATTTCAAAAACCGATGAACCAAAGCCCGCAGCATCACCAGCAGGAGAAAAACCAGCAGAACCTGCTGCGGCGCCTGCAACACCGGCTGCGGCAGAAGCAAAGCCTGAAGCGGCGCCTAAGCCTCCAGCAAACCTTGTCATCGATTTCGAAGGCATCTCAAAACGGGTTGCTCGAGTCCCGTTACCAGCCGACAACTACGGCAACCTGACTGCGAAGACCGGGCATTTACTCTATTCGATTGGCGGTGCGGGTTATTACGGACGCCAGGGTGATCGCACCACTTCGCTCCGTATCTATTCGATCAAAGATCGCAAAGAGACAACACTCGTCGAAGATATTCGTGGTTACACACTGTCTGACGATGGCTCCAAAGTTCTCGTCTTCCAGGGACCTGGTGCTAATCTCTACGATGCAACACCACAAGGTGAACGATCACGCAAGGCGGTTTCGACAGCCGGTCTATATGTTGATCGCATTCCGGCTGAAGAATGGAACCAGATCTTCAATGAAGTATGGCGGCGTTATCGCGATTGGTTCTATGTCTCAAACATGCATGGTTACGACTGGGTCGCTTTACGCGAACAGTACAAGCCACTCTTGAAGTATGTTGCGCATCGTTCCGATCTCAATTACGTGATCAGTGAAATGATTTCTGAGTTGACTGTGCAGCATGCCTACATCGATGGTGGCGACTTCAATATTCCGCCACGCCCGCGTTCAGGACTGCCAGGCGCTCGCTTTGAACTGGATAGAGCAAGTGGCCGCTATCGAATCTCCAAGATCTTCGGAGGAGAAAACGAAGAAGACCTTTATCGGTCACCATTGACTGAAGTTGGAATAAATGCCAGCGTCGGTGACTACGTACTTGCAATCGACGGTGAAGAATTGAAAGCCGCCGATGATCCGTACCGGTTGTTGAGAAACAAAGCCGACAATCCGGTTCAGCTCACGCTAAACAAGACGCCTTCGATGCAAGGGTCGCGAACGATTTCGTATCGCCCGATTACCGACGAGCAAAACTTGATCTATCTCGACTGGGTCGATGGCAATCGGGAAAAGGTAAGCAAAGCGACGAATGGTCGCGTTGGTTACCTACATGTTCCCGACATGGGAGCGAACGGTATTCGCGAGTTCATCAAGTGGTACTATCCGCAACTCAAAAAAGAAGGACTCGTGGTTGACGTTCGGGCAAATGGCGGCGGCAACGTTTCACGCATGCTGATCGAACGACTGCGACGCAAGGTTCTCGCACTTAACTATTCCCGAACAAACGATGACGCGAGTACTTATCCTGACGGAGTCTTTGTCGGACCAATGGTTGCTTTGCTCGATGGTAACTCTGCTTCGGATGGCGACATCTTTCCGGCAATGTTCCGTGAATCCGGACTTGGACCACTAATCGGAAAGCGTTCATGGGGTGGTGTTGTCGGTATTACAAACCGCGGGCAACTTATCGACGGCGGCACTGTTAACGTTCCGGAGTCGGGATTTGCGAGCAAGAATGGCGAGTGGATTATTGAAGGTTACGGCGTGGATCCGGATATTGAAGTTGATAACGATCCACAGTCAGTAATTAATGGCAAAGATCCACAGCTGGAGCGTGCGATAGCTGAAGTCATGGCGAAGCTGAAGAACCCGGTTAAGCTGCCAGGCAAGCCAGCGCCTCCAGTGAAGACGATCAATTCAAACGCCACGAGTAGATCTGGGAAGGATCAATAGCGAGGAGAGAACTTTAGCCACCAAGGCTCAAAGGCGCAAACAATAGTTAAGACAGATTGTGTCTTTGTGCCTTAGAGTCTTGGTGGTAAGTTTTCAGCTCACAAGTTAGCGCCTACTCCTTAATCTTCAATTTCTCCAAAGGTAACATCGCCGGCAATCCTTTATGTTGCCAACACCTGACTGGTCCATGCACTCGCCTGGAACAAGGCGTGCCTTTCTTTGTTCTCGCCCCGCATATATAGACCTCATCCTCGATCGCTACGGCAGGCTGAACATTGCCACTTGAATTATTAGAAACGGAGGTGGCAGCAACACGTTGAATCACCAAAGGAGGTGGAGTTGGCCGGATCGCGTTTCCGATCAGGATGCCCACAACTAGTGAAGTTAGCAGCGCCAACACCGGCTGACCCCATTGTTGTTGGCGGAATGACGGGGAACACTTGCTGCAAAATCTTCGGCTCGTCCAAAGACGCCAACTCAGCCGCACAATCTTTGCGCCGCAAGCAGAACAAAAGTTAGGCCGGTATAAAGTGAGGAGAGGCACGTTGTGAGGACCTTTCTAAGAAACCTGAATTAGAGGCCTAAGATAGTCACAAGTCCAATTAAGAATCAAGATGCCTCCTTGGAGGGCGGCGAGTTCGTGCCGCTTTGTTGCAGGGAGCCAATACTTACTCGCACTCTAAAGGCTTGCGATTGGAAACGTTCGCTATAACGAAGCGGTGCCAAGTCACCGCACTCCAAGGAAGGGCACGGAAACAAAACTTACCGCAAAAGAGCAACCACGGTCCCCTGGAAAGCGTCCGAACATTGCAATCTGGGGGCCCGTTTGAAAAATGTGCCCCATCACGGGCATACTCTGCGGACTAATTTTTAACTATGCTTTACCTAAGTCAGTTTCCCCCTCGAGCCATTCTTTATCGTCTGGCCGGAGTCTGCTTTTTGGTATTGATCGCCGCGTTTACTGTTTGCGGACAGGACGTTGACGATGTCATCAGAACTGATACTGCTTTGGTGCAGTTGAATATCGGTGTGGTTGATAAACAGGGCCGGCCAATTACTTCGCTCACCCGCAACGACTTCGCAGTCTATGAAGACGGAGTCAAGCAGACGATCCAACGATTCGAACCCGTCGAAGCGCCATTCAGTCTGGTCCTTTTGTTGGATATGTCTGGTTCAACGATCAACTTCAGGCCACAGCTAAAACTCGCAACTCAACGTTTTCTCGATGCTCTTGCCCCCGAGGATCGCGTGGCGGTGGTCCAGTTTGATTCAAAGGTAAAACCTCTCACGGGTTTCAGTACTGACCGCTCAAAAACTGCCTACGCAATTGAGATCGCCAACGGCAAAGGTGAGACCCATTTTTACGAAGCGCTGAGGTACGCCTTACAGGAATTAGACAAGGAAGGTAAACGTCGTAAAGCAATCGTCGCCTTAACTGATGGTCTCGACACTTTGCAACGTAATGGAGATCGCCAGGCACTTGTAAGTGCAAGGACAGATGAAGAAGCAATCAGTCTCATGAAAGCTCAACAGTCCCCGGAACTCAATCGTATCCTTGCGGCCGCAGATCGACAGGGAGTCACGATTTTTCCGTTAGCTCTTCCGTCAGGTGATCCGAAGAGATTGCCTTTGTCAGATCCAAACATCACAGGTATCTACGCCGCCGCCCGCATGCGTATGCAATCTTTGGCTGACCGGACTGGGGGGCGATTGAACGAAATCATTCGCCTTGAGCACATGGCCCAGTATTATCGTGAGGTCGCCGCCAGCATCCGTACGCTATACACGATTGCCTACCAGGCAAATGGAGAAAGAATTCGTGGCAAATGGCACGAGATCAAAATTGAAACGCCGTACTCGGATCTGACGGCAAGGACAAGGCCTGGGTACTTTGGGAGGTAGAACCTTTGTTTTTTGAGCTTTGAACTTTGTACTTTGAACTTTGTACTTTGAACTTTGAGTATCATTGTCCCTGTAAGTACGTAAGAACCAAGCACAAAGCTCAAAGTATAAAGCTCAAAGGTCGCACGCCAGGGGGCTCCGTTTTACTATTTTGCGCTGAACCTTTACTATCTACCTCGCTTTTTTGCACCCGTAGCTCAGTTGGATAGAGTACCTGACTACGAATCAGGGGGTCGCATGTTCGAATCATGCCGGGTGCACCAATTAAATGTGTAACTTACGGGCAGTCGTTTAGGGCTGCCTTTTCCATTTTTAGAACCAAAAGCGAACCAGTTTTTAGAATCAGGGTGATTTG
>JBKPQV010000346.1:0-12607 GCA_046734235.1 Acidobacteriota bacterium | reverse complement strand
TGCCGAAGAAGCACCTCGCCTGGAACCTGCTGATCGAGCTCTCTGTCACGAATTGGTCTTAGGCGTATTACGTTGGCAGCTAAATCTCGACAGAATCATCGAGCACTATGCGAATCGCAATATTGAAAGTCTCGACCTCTCAGTTCTGATTGCGCTCAGGTTAGGTCTTTACCAATTGCGTTTTCTGACACGCATTCCTGCTTCGGCAGCTGTTGATGAGTCAGTTCGTATCGTTCAAGCAGCCCGACTCAGTTCTGCTCGCGCATTGGTAAACGCGGTATTGAGACGAGCGACGAGGGAGTCTGATTACAATCCGGCCAGTGGTGTTTCAGATCCAGTAGGTAGACTGGCGATCGAACATTCACATCCTGAGTGGTTGATAAAACGCTGGATCGACGCATTTGGATTTGACGAGACCGCGAAGTTCACAAAGGCCAACAACGAAACACCGGCCCAGTCTTTTCGAGTAGTCCGTCATCGCGCCGAGACTTCGGAGCTAACAGGACGACTTAATGCCGCCGGGATCGCAGTTGAGTCATCGAACCTTAAGGCCGGCGCCTGGAAAGTGAGCACTGGCTCTAGTGGCTCTCGAGTCTTGCGGGAGTTAGCTGAGCGCGGAGAGATCTATTTGCAGGAAGAGGCATCTCAATTGGTTGCAGAGCTCGTTGCGGCAAAGGATGGAGAACGGGTGCTGGATCTTTGTTCTGCGCCTGGCGGCAAGGCGACGCTGATTGCTGATCAGTGTAACAGCTGTCGAATTATTGCTTGCGACATATCAGCTCGTCGGTTGCGAACAGTTGCTAATACTGTTACCCGGCAACAGTTGACGGGCGTCTCGTTGGTTCAATTAGATGCTGCGAAGGAATTGCCATTCAACGAAAGTTCATTTGATCGAGTGTTGGTTGATGCACCTTGTTCCGGGACGGGCACATTGCGACATAACCCGGAAATTCGTTGGCGCATTTCTCTTCAGGACATTCAGCGTTTGGCGCTGCAACAAACTGAGATTCTGCAGCAGGCTGCAAGAATGGTGCGACCTGGGGGGCGTTTGGTTTATTCAACTTGTTCAGTTGAAACAGAGGAAAATGAGGACGTCGTGAAGGTGTTTAGCGATCGTAATTCTGAGTTTCAGCCGATCGTTTTGCAGAATCCTGTAGCTGAACTGGGTCCTTCCGGCGCCCTCCGTACCTGGCCGCATAAGCATGGAACTGATGGGTTCTTTGTGGTGGCGTTTCTGAGGAGTGAATAGACTGTTGAAAAAGACTTTATTGGTCATTTTCCATTTATCATTTTTCATTTTCCATTTCTCATTTTTCAGACGCTCCGTGCAGTGTCCGACGAACTTTAGTTTGTCGAAGCCTTGGCGATCAGAAACCTTGTTTTAAGGAGAGCTCCCAAATTCATAGGTTTTCGCTAGCAGAGACTCGACAAACTAAAGGTTCATCGGACACTGCCCGAAGGGTCTGAAATGGAAAATGAGAAATGGAAAATGGAAAATGAGCAATAAACTTAGATTTCAGGTCCCAATGCCAAACTTTGGTAGTGGGGTTATCTCGCAGCCCCACTACCCAAACTTTTGCTCTCTTGCGGCTCCCGAGAACAGGGTGCTAGACTGCGCAACTTGAGTCTGTCCCTTCCGGTAGTTCAACAGGGTGAGACGTTAACTTCATTGAGTTTAGCCGCAAATTTGCTTTCAGTTGTTCGAAGAATCGCGACGGTGATCGTGATCGCCATTGCTTTTCTCTTCGGCGTCGCCACCACAGTTTACCTGTCCCTTCGGAGTCCAGAAGTTAAAGTCCCTGACGTAGTAGGCAAGGATAGGTTTGAGGCGGAGAAGATTCTCGCCCAGGCCGACCTGAACTTTCGTGTGCGCGCGGTAAGGCCCAGCAGTGTAAATCCCGATACTGTGCTTTTTCAGTTGCCACGTTCCGGTGAAGTAGTGAAGGCAGGGCAAACTGTGGCAATGGACATCAGTCGCGTCGCCAAAGAAGGTGAGGCGGCAGAAAGCGTAAAGCCGGTTGAAGATTCAAGTGAGAATCGAAACGCGAACTCCGGGTCTAACAGCAACGAAAACAAACCCAAGAAACCAAAAAAAAAAAACGACAACGAGAACTCGAACTCAAACAGCAATTCAAACAAATCAGTAAATGCAAACGCGAATCGTTTGCCTAATGCAAATCGACCTAATGCAAATACGACGGTCAATAACGCGAATGTGACTCCCCGCAATAATAGCAACCGGATTGAAACTCCAAACTCAAACGTGCGACCGGCCAGCAATGTGAATGAGAATCGTCGCCCGATTGTTCCAAAGGCTAGTCCCCCGGCTGGTAACGCAAACAAGCAGCCGCGCTAATCAACGCTTCTAACCGCGAATGCAGAGCAAGAGAACGATAGACATCGCACCTTCAATCCTATCGGCCGATTTTTCACGGCTGGCAGAGGAAATTAGCGCTGTAGAAAAGGGAGGAGCTGGCGTGCTGCATGTCGATGTGATGGACGGGCATTTTGTGCCAAACATTACGATTGGGATTCCAGTTGTGAAATCGTTATCGCGAGTGACTAGTTTGCCGCTTGACACTCATTTGATGATCAGCGAGCCGGGTCGTTACGCGACGCAATTCGTAAATGCAGGCGCAAAAATGGTCTCGGTTCACGTGGAGGCCGACCCTCATTTGCATCGCACGTTGATGGGAATAAAGGCTGAAGGTGCTCAAGCGGGAGTGGTTCTCAATCCTGCAACGCCATTGAGTGCCATTGAGGAAGCATTGAATTTTGCTGATTACGTTTTGGTAATGTCAGTCAACCCGGGTTTTGGCGGGCAGAAATTCATTCCTGAGTCAGTAGCGAAAGTGCGGCGGTTGCGACAAATGATCACAGAGCGCCAACTGGATGTTCGTATCGAAATCGATGGCGGAATCGATCTCAATAATATCGAGACAGTGGTTGAGGCCGGGGCCGAGATCATCGTGGCAGGTTCGGCGATTTTTGGGACAAAAGATGCAGAAAACGCCGTAAAAGAGTTGCGGAATGCCACGGTCCAGTGGGTTTAATTCCGATTATTTGATAAGGTCAGGCGAACCGAGAGCGGAGAAATTGAATCCGATAGCAATAGGTCGTCCCTTTCTCGCCAAACAAGTTTTGTCGGAGGTTTAGTATGAAATTTCGTTTTCTAAGTTTGTTGGTCTTTACTGTCCTGGTGCTGGGACTCGTCCCGTCAGTGTTTGCACAGCAACCTGCCGGAACAAGCGAGCTATCTATAAGCCAGCGTCTGCAGGTAATGACCGACAAGCTCGAAACGATGCGCCGCCTCCTGACCAGCGCTATCTCCTCAATGGCTCCCGCGAAAACAAACGACAAAACCAACGACAAAAACAAGCCTAAGCAGGCAAATGCAAACCTGGATGATCCTGTTGTTCGTTTGAAAAATCTGGAAAAAGAAGCTACTTCGTTGCTCTCGGAAGTGAACGATATTCGAACGAAGAACGACAAGGCAGAGAAATTCGATAATACGGTGGTTGATCGTCTCGAAGCCTCAGTGGCCGAACTTAATCCTAGAGTCGATTTGGGTTTGCAACAAACAGCAAGTTTTCGCGGAACGGCAGCGACTGCTCGTACGAGTTCCAAGAAAAAGAAAAAGGGTGGCAAGCTCTTTGGCTTGTTAGGTGGCGGCGATGACGACAAGTATGCCGAGTTAACCGGGGCAGCAGTAGCTGGTCGTGATCGGGTTCTATTTGAAGAAGCCGCCAAGGAAGTCAGAAAAGATCATTACGATACTGGACGACTGCTATTTTCAACCATTATCAATACCTATCCAGATTCCCCGTTTCTGCCACTTGCAAAACTCGCGATTGCTGATTCGTTCTTCCTTGAAGGAACTACCAGTGCACTAATTCAAGCAGCCCAGCAGTATCAAGACTGGCTCACATTTTTCCCGACAGACCCCTTAGCTGATGATGCGGCGCTAAAAGTCGCCGAAGCAGAAATGCGGCAGATGGGGCTCTCAAATCGCGATATCTCGCACGCGCGACGCGCGGAACAACGATTGAAAGCATTGCTCCAACAGTATCCAAGGACTTCGCTGAGACCGGTGGTTGAGGATCGGTTGCGGGAAGTTCAGGAAAACCTCGCCATGCACAATCTCGAGATTGCGCGTTTCTATGGAGACAGAGTTATACAGGGCAAAGGTGGCTTAAAGGGTGCGCAGTCGCGTTTGAAAGAGGTCGTAGATAAGTACCCGTGCTTCTCTTTCAACGATGAAGTCTTGTTTCGCCTGGCTTCAACTTATCAGCTTGAGGAAGAGCCCGATGAGGCTGCCAAGTATTATCAAAAGCTGATACAAAATTATCCGGACAGCGAATACCAGGACAAGTCACGTGAGCAACTGAATATCATCGGAGCTCCGATTCCTGAAAAGGGAACGCCGAACACTTGCGCCAAGAAGGTCGAGCGAGGCTTCGTTGGCAATCTCATGCAGGAAGTTTCGGGCAGGGCAGATGTTAGTTTCACTCGCGATGGCGTGTTGATTAGTAAGGACGGCAAAGTCGGAACTGACTTGATTGACGAAGCATTGAAGTACAACGGCCAGTTGCCGGAAAACTTAACGCCTGTTGCACCGACTAATCCCGGAAACAGAAGGCCTGTACAACAGAACACTCCTCCAAAGACCACGAATACCAGCGGAAATAATGTTGCTCCAGCATCAACACCAGCTCCAGCGGTGATTAAGCCTTAGAATAGGGCGATAGGACGGATAAGACGAATTGGAATAGGACCTATAAGACCTATTTGACCTATCATTGGTCCCATAGGTCTTATAGGTCCTATTCCTATCGGTCTTATAGGTCTTATTGGTCCCATTCAGGAGAACAAATTGGCTTCAGAGTCAGTTGACATCAGCGCAGAAATCTCACGGCGCCACAAAGCTGCAGTGACAACGATTTTGGGACTTATCGTCGCAGCTGCTTTATTAGCAGTACTGGCCTACGTCGGCAGGGAACATTTTCGCCAGCGAGCAAATCCGCCCCTGGAAATGGGACTGATGATCCTTGTTCTGTTTTTGGGTTTAGGATCGATTGCCTGGCGCCGGACGAAGTTTGCGGCGATGAGACTTCAGGATATCGGCGGACTCTCCGGTCCACTCGGGATTCTGCGAACCCTGGAAAAGACGACGATTCAAATTGCGTTGTTTGGGGCTCTTATCGCGGGGCTGGCATTTGTCGGCACCCTCCTTACAGGTAATGACTGGCTGACATATCGAGGGATAGCGGTCGCGCTCGTGGTGCTCTTTTATTCATATCCAACCAAATCTTCTTGGACGCGCGCAGTGCAGTACTATGGAAATCCAGCTACTTCGGAGCAGAACGGCTCTTAGATCCTTTGAACTTTGTACTTTCAGCTTCCTACTCAACTCGGTAGCTGAAGAACACTTAACCACAAAGCTACCAAGCCACTAAGTCACAAATGCAGAAAATGTTACAGGTCGTGTCTTTGTGTCTTTGTGTCTTCGTGGTTAAATTTCTTCGGTCGAGTTTTGCATCTTTCAAGTTCCAATAGTGTGCCAGTGCAAGAATGTCTCAAGTGTCCTTCTTTTGCGAAGATCAATCTTGGTCTGCGCATTCTGGGCAAGCGGAGTGATGGATATCACGAAATCGACACCCTTTTTCAGACGGTGTCGCTACATGATGATTTGATATTCACGCAGCGCGACGACCAGATGATCCTGCTTCGTTGTGACGATCGCAGTATCCCAACTGATCGCACAAACCTGATCATGAGAGCGGCGTTGGCGTTGAAAGATCAGGTGAGCACGAGTTCCGGCGTGGACATTCATTTGACGAAACGAATTCCGGCACAGGGTGGACTCGGCGGAGCCTCGTCAAACGCTGCAATAGCCATTCTCGCTTTGAATCAGCTTTGGAATCTTGCACTTGACCCCGCAGAACTTGAGAAAATTGGTAGGAGAATTGGCGCCGATGTGCCTTTCTTTTTTACTGGTGGGCTGGCAAGAGGGCGTGGAACGGGAACAGACATATCGGTTCTGCCTGACGGAAAGCAGATTCAGTTAATAATCATCACTCCCAAAGCAAAAGTATCCACAGAGTTAGCTTATCGCGCTCTAAAGGCTCCTTCCTTGACAACTGAAGGGTCGGTCTCTATTCTTTCAAGTTCCTTCGGGGAGCCCCCTTTTCGCGAGATAGGTCAATGGGGTCTTCAGAACGATTTCGAAGGAGTGATCTTTGAGATAGAACCTGAGATTGAGCGGGCCAAATTGGCATTGCTTGATGCAGGTGCGCAGGGCGGTTTGTTGGCTGGAAGCGGCTCGAGCGTGTTTGGTATCTTTGAAAACGAGGACGCGCGTGAGCGGGCTTTGAAGAATTTGAAGTGTGAAACTGGTTGGCAGGTTTTTCCCTCTGAAACAATTTCACGCAAGGAATATAGCGAACGATTAGGTTTTTCTGGGTTCCCGCTATTACGCTCTCTTTAAAAATCCAAACAGGTACTGGGGCGTAGCCAAGTGGTAAGGCACCGGTCTTTGGAACCGGCATTCGTTGGTTCGAATCCACCCGCCCCAGCCAAATATTATTAAGCGGATCGTCGGAGGTTTTGATAGGACCTATATGACCGATAGGACTTATTAGAACCGCGTTGATCGGCTCCTCGAAGACTATGGGCACAACAGGCGGCATAAAGATCTTTTCCGGAAATGCGAATCCTAAGTTGGCGGAAGAGATTTGTCGCCAACTAAGCTGTGACATGGGACATTCGTTCCCTGAACGTTTCTCTGATGGTGAGTTCAACTTTCAGATTGATGAAAACGTTCGTGGTGGTGACGTATTCCTGGTCCAGCCGACTTGCCCTCCGACCGATGCGCACTTGATGGAGTTGCTTGTGATGCTCGACGCGTTTCGTCGATCATCGGCTGAGCGCATCACGGCTGTCATTCCCTACTATGGATACGGACGGTCGGATAAGAAGGATCGGCCTCGAGTCCCGATTTCGGCGAAACTCGTTGCTAACCTGATCACCGTAGCGGGCGCCGATCGACTGCTGACGATGGATCTCCACGCGGCGCAGATCCAGGGGTTCTTTGATATTCCAGTGGACCACCTTTATGCGGCTCCGGTGTTTATCGGTTATTATCAGGAACACCCGATGCCGAATTTGACGGTTGTCGCTCCGGATACTGGAGGCGCCGAGCGAGCTCGCGCATACGCAAAGCGGCTCGATGCGGAACTGGCTCTTTGCGATAAACGTCGTGAGAAGGCCAACGTCGCCGAAGTGATGAACGTCGTTGGCGATGTTCGAGGTCGCAATTGTTTGATTGTTGACGACATGTGCGACACGGGTGGTTCGTTGACAAAAGTTGCCCGGGCGTTAAAGGAAGCAGGAGCAGAGAGAATCCACGCTGCTTTTACACACCCGGTATTTTCCGGTAAGGCCGTCGAGTTATTGACCGAGTCGGATATTGAAAAAGTAATCGTTACGAATACGATTCCACTCCGCGCTCCGGCGTGTGAGCTTGATAAGATAAAAGTACTTAGTATCGCGCCACTTCTGGCGAAAGCGATCAAGTCGATCCATGAGGAAACTTCGGTTTCTTCGCTCTTCGTATGAAGGGCAAACACTGATGGCTTAAAAGAAGACCATCAGCGGGCTTCGCATTTCAGATTTCAGATTGCAAATTTCAGATTTGATGTCGTTCACTCGATTTCAAATCTGAAATCTGCAATCTGAAATCTGAAATAGCTGGGCTCGCTGAAAGTTTGTAAGGAGAAATCATGGCGGAGAAAAAAGAGTTTAAGATCCAGGCTAAACAAAGAGATGGCCGCGGCAAAAACGATGCGCGGCGAGCGCGGCGCGACGGGATGGTTCCCATTACGGTATATGGCGGCGGCGCCGAAACCGTTGCCGCTGTGGCTCCACTGGCAGAGCTGGCAGCCATCCTGCGCTCGGAATCTGGACGAAATACTATCTTCACGATTGATGTCGAAGGCGTCGGTGCAAGTGAAGTCATGTTTCATGAGCGCCAGATTGATCCGATTCGTGGCCGACTCATCCATGCTGACCTGACCCGACTGGTAAAAGGGCAAAAGATCGAAGTCACTGTGCCATTACACCTTGTAGGCGAGCCTTTTGGTGTCAAGGAAAAGCAGGGCGTTCTCGAACAGGTGTTTCGTGAGATTGAGATTCGTTGTGAGCCGCGCTCGATCCCCGATTCGATTGACGTTGATGTTACGCACCTTGATGTTCACGATGTGCTTCACGTTTCCGATCTGAAAGTCGCCGAGGGAATTGAAATCCTTGAAGACCCGGATTCCGTGATCGCTACGGTTGGCATCGTGAAGGAAGAGGTTGAAGCAGCGCCTGTCATCGAAGGTGAAGAGCCCGCCGAACCCGAAGTAATTGGTAAGGGTAAGAAGGAAGAAGAGGAAGGCGAAGGCTAGGTTTTTTGAAGAAGATTTCAGATTGCAGATTTCAGATTGCAAATTTATGCGTATCAGAAATCTGGAATGCGTAGGATATCGAAGAATTCAGTTTTTGAGATTGAAATTATTGGTATTTTCCCTGAGCGAGTACAGGGTTGATCTTGATACCTAAATCTGAAATCTTAAATCTGAAATGATCTTAATAGTAGGCCTTGGTAACCCGGGAAGCGAATACGAGTGGTCGCGACATAATCTGGGTTTCATGTTGATTGACAAGTTGGCGAGTGACGCAGGTGTAACGGTTGGCCGTCGTGAATGTAGTGCCCTGGTTGGTCGAGCTGAGATTGAGCAAGCTTCAGTGAAGCTCGTGAAGCCACAGACCTACATGAATCTTAGCGGTCAAACGGTTTCCTGTTTGTTGGCAAAGCATCCGGCAAAAGTAAAGGGAAGTCAGTTGATCGTGGTGAGCGATGACCTGGCTTTGCCCCTGGGAAAGATTCGAATCAGGGAACGCGGATCGGCCGGTGGTCACAACGGATTGAAATCGATTATTGGAGCAATCGGCACGAGCGAGTTCGTGAGATTGCGAATCGGCATTCAACCGGAACATCCAATCGCCGATTCGAAAAAGTTTGTGCTCGACACCTTCTCGCGAAGCGATCGAGCAGTGGTTAATGAAGTAATTGACAAAAGCGCCGAAGCGATCCGGGCGATCATTCGTGACGGCGTACTGAAGGCGATGAGCTTTCATAATTGAAGATTGAAGATTTCAGATTTCAGATTGCGCGCGGTAAATAAGCAACAATCTGAAATCAACAATTTGAAATCTGAAATGATGTTTGGGAGGTTTAATGGATACGAAAAGACAATACGAAGTGGTCTTCATTGTTGACCCAACGGTCGACGACGAGGTGGCGAAACTTACCGACAACTTCAAACAAGTGGTTGTCGACCAGGGTGGTACCGTCACCAAGGCTGAGACCATGGGCAAGCGCCAACTCGCCTACGAAATCCTTCACAAAAAAGAGGGCACCTTTGTCCTGATGGAGATTGAAGGTTCGGGGCGTGAGATTGCGGAGCTCGAACGTCGCATGCGCGTTAATGATCGAGTGCTTCGCTACCTCACGGTGCGCGTGGATGAAGATCGACGCCGTGCTGAAAAGTTGAAAGGTCGTCGCGCGGCGAAGGCCGCAAAGCGTAATGCACCAGGAGGGCAGCGCCGAGGTGCAGCAGTTGAATTCGCCGATGCAAACGGCGGCGAATAAGAGATTCACGATTTACGAGGACAACTATGTCAACCAATTATGAAGACCGTCCGCGCGGCGGCGGTTACGACAGTGATGACGATTCGGATAGACGCGGACCGGGTGGCCGTGGTGGCGGACGACGCATTCATCGACGGCGAGTTTGCCGGTTTTGTATCGATAAAGTAGATCTCATCGACTTCAAAGATGTGAAGTTACTGCTGAACTACCTGCCCGAACGTGGAAAAATTTTGCCACGTCGCATTTCCGGTAATTGCGCAACACACCAGCGAATGCTTGCGGAAGCGATCAAGCGTGCCAGAAATATCGCGTTGTTGCCTTACACCACCGACTAAGAGAAGGAGAAAGCGAATGGCACACACAAAAGTATTATTACGTGAAGATGTTGACGATCTCGGCGCACGCGGCGAAATCGTTCGTGTGCGAGCCGGTTATGCTCGCAACTATCTGTTGCCGCGCAAACTTGCGGTGGAAGCAACAGCGGGTAACGTCAAAGGAATTGAAGCTGAGCGTGCTGCACTGCTGAAGAAGGAAGCAAAGGAACGTACTACAGCGGAAGCCCAGTCGCAGCAAATGGGCGCTCTCGTACTCGAGTTCAAGCGGAAGTCTGGCGAACAGGGCGCGCTCTATGGCTCAGTGACGTCGATGGATGTAGCCGAAGCGTTAAAAGACAAGGGTTACGAGATCGATCGGCACCGGATCCATTTACGCGAACCGCTCAAACGTCTCGGCGAATACACCGTTCCGGTCAGGTTGCACAGGGAAGTGACGATAGACCTACAGGTAAAAGTTTTGCCTGAAGGCGAAGTTATTGTTGGTCATTTGTCCCCGGAAGAAGAAGCAAACCTGGCTCAGCAAACTGAAAGCGAAGACGCTGCCTCAGCCGAGTAAGATAAAACTATTGAAGGGCAGTAAAAGTTGAATTTTGGCGCTGCAGGTTGTTATAAACCTGCAGCGCTTTCTATTTTGAATAATCTTGTATCCAATCTTTGTCGGCCGAAGCGGGATCTCAGATCTCAAATCCGAGATTTCACAGGTAGTAAAGTCTTAATCTATTCTTTAGTACCCTCTAAACTGTGAGATCTATGATTTGAGAACTGAGATTTTCTTCGACCGACAAGCTAAAGAATATCAGCCACATCAATCAGCAATCTGAAATCTGAAATCTGAAATCTTAAATAGCTAATGGCTTCTCCTGATCCAATTCGTGACCAACCATTTGAACGGGCGTTACCAAACAGTGCCGAAGCTGAGCGCGCGATACTTGGCGCCATCCTCCTCGACAACGGCTTAATCAGTCAGGCAATCGAACAACTACGACCTGAGGATTTTTATGTGCCTTCGCATCGCCGGATCTTTGTGGCCATGATTGCCCTATTCGAACGCGGTGCCGAGATCAACGCCATCCTAATCGGCGAAGAACTTAAGAAGGAAAACGCCCTGGAGTCAGTTGGCGGATTTACCTTCATTACTAACTTGACCTACGGTCTGCCTCACTCAACCAACATCGTTCACTACGCCAAAGTCGTTCGGGGTAAGTCGATGTTGCGTCAGCTCATCAAGGCCTCTAACAAGATCACACAGGAAGCACTGGAAGAGGAAGATGAGCCAGAGATTATTCTCGATCACGCCGAGCACGCGATATTCCAACTTGCAGACGAGCGAATTCGCCAGGGCTTCATGCACGTTAAGCCAATCGCTGAGTCGCTGTTGGAAAAAGTGCAGGAAATGGAAGGCCGTGCCGCAGTATTGACGGGTCTGACAACTGGTTTTGCGGATCTCGACAAAATGACATCTGGCCTTCAGCCCTCGGATCTAATCATTCTTGCCGCGCGACCTTCGATGGGAAAGACAAGTTTTGCGCTAATGCTTGCGGAAAATGCGGCGATTCATGCTGGTGCAGTGGTTGGTGTGTTTTCGCTGGAAATGTCCAAAGAGTCTTTAGTGATGCGTATGTTGTGCGCACAGGGAAACATCGATGCCCAGCGCTTCCGCAATGGATTTCTCTCACGACTTGAATGGGCTCAAATCGCTAAGTCGCTCGGCACTTTGGCCGATACGAAGATCTACCTCGACGATACCCCGGGCCTTAGTGTGTTGGAGATGCGAGCAAAGGCGCGCAGGCTAGCAGCTGAACAGAAGAAGTTAGACCTTCTTATCGTTGACTACTTGCAGCTGATGTCGGGTTCTTCAAAAAGAGTGGAATCACGTCAGCAGGAAGTGTCGCAGATTTCTCGTGAGTTGAAGGGGCTGGCGAAGGAATTGAACGTACCGCTAGTTGCGTTGTCTCAGCTTTCGCGTGCACCTGAGGCGCGTTCAGATCATAGACCGCAGCTGGCTGACCTCCGCGAGTCAGGAGCGCTGGAACAGGACGCCGACGTTGTTGCGTTTATCTTCCGCGAGGAGCAGTACAAGACACCGGAGGAACGCGACGCGATGCCGGATGATCAAAAGAACATTGCTGAATTGATTATCGCAAAACAACGCAATGGCCCAACGGGCACGGTGGACCTTCGCTTCACGCCTTCGAGCATGCGGTTTGATAATTTGTATCGCGAGTAAGATCTTTAATGGGACTAATAGGAATAGGACCTATAGGACCAATAGGACCTATTCTTTCTTCGCGCGATACTGCTGCCGGGCTCTCACTGCCACGTCGGATGCGTTAACCTTCACTCGCAGTTGATGCACGCTGCCATCCTTGTGCAGTTCATCCGGATAGAATCCCAGGCGATATTGATGTCGTAACTCTTCAGCTATCAACGAGAAGGTTTTCTTTAAATCGGTTAGCTCACTCCGATAGAAGCGGCCAGAAGTAACCTCTGACAACTCCTGCAAAAATTCTGAACCATCGATATGCGGAGGCCGGCGCTGCCCTCTTCCAGGCCTTTGTCCCGGAGCAGGGCCTTGCAC
>JBKPQV010000345.1:0-7405 GCA_046734235.1 Acidobacteriota bacterium | reverse complement strand
GGCCGTGAAGGTTGCATAAATACGATTACAACGCTGATTGGTGAAATCCAACGAGCTGCGCGAACTCCTGCTGAAGTTTCTGCGATCATTGCGTCACGCACAGAGGACTTTGCACAGCAGTTTCAAACTACAACTGCGCAGCTGGATTTCGACAATGAAATCGCCCTCATCTATTCAACCTATTCAGAACTGCTCCAGCGTCACAATCTCACGGAAAATGATGCGGATCAGCTGCGCGCATTAGCATGTCTTCGTGGAGAACTTAATGGACAGAGAATTCATCTTCCCTGGCTAAGTAATGTTGAGCTTTTAGTGCTCGACGGCTTTTTCGACTTTACTCCTATTCAAGGTGAGATTCTCAAAGAGTTAATACCGCGCGTTCCGGAAACGTTAGTTAACCTCAATCACGATTCGAATAATCCTGAGATTTTTGCACCCTTTCGCGAGACGATTGATCAACTCTCAGCCATCACCACATTTGAAACGGTAACGACGTCGGAACAAATCGAGAGTTCAGGTGTGCTATCGCTGTTGCGAAAGAACCTGTTCAACCCGTTATTGTCCGAACCGTCCGATGAACTTCAGTTTGTCGAAGACTCAAAAAACGATAATTCGGAAAACGGCGAATCCTCCCGTGAAGATCCGCAAGGCTCAAGTGCTTCCGAAGCTCCATCTACTTCCACACCCGACAAACTAAAGTTCCTCGAACAAAATGAAATCCGTTACCTCGAATGTGGCGATCGCGACACGGAAATTCGTGCCATCGCGAAAGAAGTAAAGCGCTTAACGCTCACCCAGCACTACCAGCTTAATGACATAGCCCTGGTGGTCCGTCAACGTGATGCATATGCAAAATCGATTGCGCGTGTGATGCGCGAAGAGGGTGTGCCGTGCAAACTCGAGACGCGAGTTGACGTAAACGACGTTCCAGCAACCCGCGCCGTTCTAAAACTGCTTGAAGTTCTCGAGCAACCCGTTAGTAACGACGCGCCGGCGTATCGGGTGTCGGACGTTGCCGATTTGATTAAGTCGGAATATTTCCGACTGAGTGATGAAGAACTCGCGAAGCTCTCGCTTCAATTTGATGAAACTCACACATCATTACTACAGGAAGATGACGAGTCGCTTACAAAAGAGGTTCTGCAACGTAGGAAGTCGCATTACCGGATTGGCTTTTGGGATGCTGACTCACTCGAAAATGCGTTCGCTTACGTCGGCAGCGATCTGACAGTAGCCAGGTGGTTGGGACGAGCACAGCAGCTAGTGAAGGAGCTACCTTCTGCAACGGCAACAAAAGAAATACTCAATATTGATCCTGGCGCACCTGACCGCGACGCCGACATCGCCGACCAGGTTGAAAACGCCGAGACCGCTAAGCTTGAGGAAAAGGTGGAAAAGAAGCGCAGGCCTTCAAGAGATGTCCATCCTGCAACGCTTGCCTGGACCGCACTCGTGCTGCAACGTTTTTCGGAAATTATCTTTGCGGTTCCACGAGAAGGTAGTCCTAATGATTTGCGCATTGGACTGATGCGGATACTCGAGCAATTTGGGTTTCGCGATCAGATCACAAGACCAACCCGCATATCCACTGATGACCGGGAGTTACCTCAGGTAATGCTCAACTTCAACGCGCTTGAGTCATTCCGGCGAGCACTGGCGGCAGCAATTAAGAGCATTGAGCTTGTGTCCGATAAACTTCAGTTTGTCGAACCTGATAACTCCGGACCTCTGGAAACAACCGAAACCCTCTTCAGTGACCTAACTGCTTCCCAGGAACCCTCTACTACAACACTCGACAAGCTAAAGTTCGTCGGACAGCTTTCCACGTTCATAGCCGAGATCCGTCGCTCGCTCGGTGCGCAATCGCAACTCCTTGGTCCAGCCGATCGCGGCGGTTTGCGCATACTCGAAGCTACAGACGTACGCGGCTTGAGATTCAAAGTGATCTTCATGGCGGGCCTGATTGAAGGTGGATTTCCGCTTCGTGCTTCTCGTGATTGGATCTATCCGCATGAAGAGCGTGAGCGACTGAAAAAATACGGACTTACGCTCGAAGACATTTCCCCAGCAACTCTACTCAAAGAGGAACACTACTTTTACCAGTCAGCTTGTCGCGCAACTGAGCGACTCTACTTAACTCGACCACTAGTCCTCGAAGACGATTCCGAGACAGTTGCCTCCTACTACGTCGACGAGCTCCGGCGAGCAATCGCACCTCACAAATTGGACGGCGAGACGATCAGGCGCGACTACGAAGGCAAAAACATTGAGGATGTATCAAGTAGTGCTGAGCTAAACGTTGCGCTCGTGCGGCAAGAGGAGCGCAATCTACAACCCGGCGAAAAACAAAAACTTCTTCCGGGGCCTCGTATCAAGCGCTTCCTTACCTTAGCTCGTAATGATGCTTACCTGAGCGACGCTGCTCTGCGCCGGATTGAGATCGAGCGAGAAAGGGCCGGAGCGGTTTTTGGTCCTTACGATGGTGCGATTACAGATCCGCAATTACTGCAGCTGCTCAACGAAAAATTCGGCCCCGAATTTGTACACAGCGCGAGTGGCTTAAGCGTGTATGGCAACTGTGCCTACCGGTTCTTTGCGCAGCGTGTTTTGAAATTGGAGCCGCGCGGTGAAGCAGCTCTCGATCTACAAGCAATCGATGCCGGCAAGTTACTCCATGACATTCTGCGCCGGTTTTTTGAACGACACCGTCGAGAGCCTTTGTATTTGTTGGATAGCCAAAAGCTAAAAGATGAATTACTGCAAATTGCGGACAGTGTCTTTGATGAGCACGAGCGGGTAGTCCCTCCGCTCAATCGGCAAATTTGGAAAATTGATCGTGAGATTCGCAAGATACTTCTCGAGCAAGTGCTGATCTACGAAATCGAAATTCAGGAAAAAGCTCTCGCCGAAGGAGTGCTACCAGCGTTTTTTGAAATTTCTTTTGGTGGCACTCGCTCAGCCGCCAGGGATCCTAACTCAACCGACAAGCCTCTTGAGCTGACGCGTTCAACATTTGTTGGCGAGGAGACGATCAAGATCAGCGGGCAAATCGATCGAGTCGATTTAGCTGCTGACGAGACGTTCGTCGCCTACGACTACAAGCTATCGGTGGGCGCCACAAAGGAAGACATTCAAGCTGGAAGAAGTTTACAGATTCCGATCTATCTCGAGGCGTTAGAGCATCTGATCCTCCCCGGGCATGAGGTTGCTGGTGGTGGTTACTACATTATTCGTGGTGCTAACGATCGCAGGAATAAAGGTCTCTACCGCTCAACAAAGCTCGATTACTACAAACTTTATGCGCGCTCGAGATCAGTAATTAGCGATGACGAGTGGCAGGAAATTCGAAGTGGCGTGATCGCCCAGATCTGGGACTTCCTGGATCAGATGCGTGGCGGTCGGTTTCTCGTAAATCCATCTGAACGAAATAAGACTTGCCGGTTTTGCGACTTCGGAGCTGTTTGTCGTTACAACCGAGGCCGGATCGAAAGGAAAAAAAGATCTTCCTCCCATTATTAAGTAGATGAAGAGTCTTAACTACAAAGACACAAAGACACGAAGACACGATCTGTCCAAACAGATAAGGTTTTGTGTCTTAGTGCCTTCGTGTCTTAGGGTTAAATCCTTTAAGTCACCGCTCCATGTAATTTGTGGCTTACTCAATGCCTAAACGCGAACTACTACCAGAACAATCAGCCGCTGCCTTCGAGATCAAAAAACACGTCTCCGTCACGGCCGGGCCAGGATCTGGTAAAACGTTCGTCCTCGTTCAACGCTATCTACACATTCTTCGCCAACACAAGCTCAACATCGATCAGATCGTCGCGATCACTTTCACCAATCGAGCTGCCAATGAAATGCGCGAACGCCTGCGCGAAGATCTAACCGACATTCTCAGGACGACATCCGTCAAAGAAAGACCACGGTGGCTAGAATACAAGCGAACACTTGATGGTGCGGTGATCACAACGATTCACGGGTTCTGCGCACGTCTCTTGCGAGAATTTCCCGTCGAAGCCGGCGTCGATCCACAGTTTCTTTTGTTGGATGAACATCGAGCCGCGATGCTGCTTGAATCAGTTGTCGAGGAAGTTCTTTCGACGTTCATCAGCGACGGACACATCGAAGTGTCGCGTTTAACTTTAGGTGTTGGTCGGGCAAAGTTAGCTGCCGCGCTCGCTCAGGTCTACCGAGATGCACGGGGACAAGGACTCTCGCTGGATGATTTGGCGCAGGCAACTGCGAAGAGCCACTCAACTGAAGAAGATCACGCCGAAGCACTTGCCGTTCTCGACGAAGCGATGGCCGCGTTCCTTGCTGTTCCCAGAACGACGCCGGCCGCTCGTGCTACTCAGTTGAGGATTTCCTCGGCATGGTCAGACGTACGTAGATATCTTGACCGCATTCCCGAACATGAGACTCTGGCCGAGTTTTGCCAGGCTGTCGAACTGTTTCGCGACCTTAGACCGGCTGCCCGGGGAAACCTCGCAGATCATGTACGTGCACTGGACGAAATAATTTGGGAAAAAGAGTTACTCGGTCGGCTGCCTCAAGTTTGCTTCGACCTATTTGCCAATCGATATGCTCTCGAGATGGTTAGTCTTTTGACCCAGATTGATAGGCGTCTCAACGAAGAAAAACAGAAACTTTCCGCACTCGACTTCGACGACCTTGAGCTCCGCACTCTTGAACTACTCAATAATGATTCTGTGCTGGCAAGAGCCGCTGAACGTTACAAATTCTTTTTGGTCGACGAGTTTCAAGACACAAACGGGCTACAGCGACGACTGCTCGAACGACTTGCGCTAACCAAAGGTCGCAGCAAATCGAATCTGTTCATCGTCGGCGATCGCAAACAATCGATCTACGGATTTCGTGGTGCCGATGTCGACGTCTTTCGTGAGATGACCAATACATTGGTTGCCGCTGGTGGTGAACCAAAGCCGTTGCTCCTCAACTTTCGCAGCCAACCCCCGCTCATCAATTTCTTCAATTATCTTTTCGACCGTTTGTTTGTTCCGCCTGACGACATGACAGCTTTTTCTGAGGAAGAGTTAGCAAAGCTTGGATATGTCAAGCATGAAGCAAGCGTTGCCAAGCGAGAACTAGAAACTGCTGGCCCTTTAGTAGAACTTCTAATAGCGACCCAACCGAGAACTGAACCCTACACGCGCCCGGATCGCGATTTCCGTGAACTCGACGCGATTCAGCTGGCAAATCGAATCATCTCGCTCAAAGAACAAAACCCTGAACTCAAATACAGCGAGATTGCTCTGCTGTTCAGGGCAATGACCCAGGTTCATTTCTATGAGGTAGTTTTTCGCCAGGCACATATTCCGTATCAGACCGTCCTGGGGCGAGGTTTTTATGAGCGCGACGAAGTGAAGGATCTGATCCAGTTATTGCGATTCCTTGACAATCGCACTGACGAACTTGCACTTGCAGCGGTGCTTCGATCCCCGCTGTGTGGAATCTCCGACAATGCTCTCTTCGCACTACGTTCAGCGCCAAGACTTGTAGAGGTTGAGGCCGGCCAGAGTTCTGTTGGAACTCGTCGTTTGTATCGGGCCTTGCGTGAGCATCAGGAAATCGCATTCATCAACGAGGAAGAGCACCAGCTACTCGATCGCGCTGCAGATTTGATCCAGCGACTCGTAGGCCGGCGTCACCATTTTTCTATCGAAGATTTGCTTCGCTTCGCAGTCGACCAATCTGAATACTTCACCGTGATCGCAGCGAACTTCGATGGTGCGCAACGCCTTGCGAATGTGCAACGTCTGTTTACCTTGGCAGCACGGTTCGAAAGTTCTGGTAATCATCTCATTCGTGACTTCGTTCGCTACGTAGAAGAGTTTGAAGCCATTGGTAGTCGTGAAAGCGAAGGTCAGATCGATGAAGCAGCCAATGCGGTGAAGCTAATGACGATTCACCAGGCGAAGGGTCTGGAGTTTCCTGTAGTCATCATTCCTGACTTGCACCGTTCAAAAACACCACCCGAGTTTTCGTTCATGCTCGATCGTCATCGCGGACTAACGCTTAAAGTTCCGGATGGTCGCGGCAATCGGGTAGCAGGTTGCACATTCAGTGATTTTGAGCAGCGACTCGCATGGCGCGACTTGTTTGAGAACATGCGGTTGCTTTACGTGGCTGCCACCCGTGCCAAAGATCGTCTAATTTTGTCAGGCGCTACGGAAGAACTGGGTAGGCTATCCGGAAGCAGAGACTCGTGGCTGAAATGGATCTGGCAAGTGCTCGAGATGGAGAAGCAGCCAGTTGGTGGTCTGATCGATCTGGCGCCTGATCTTCAGATCAACTTTGAATTGAACGTTGCGCCTGAGCCGAAAACAAGTGATGAGCGGATCGCGCAAACTGATAATGAAGAACAAGGGAAGTCCGATTCGTTATTAGAAGCCTTTCCGTTACTCAAGCCTGTGGAACCAGCGGCGGCTTCAGGCTTACACCGGGTGAGCGTGACTCAACTAATTAATTATCAGCGCTGTCCTCGCCAGTATTACTTCGATCGAGTTCTTCAGTTGCCAACTGCTGATGAACTGTCGGTTTGGAATAACGCCGAAGCACCTGAGCCGCCGGCCAATCTTCGGGCAGCATTGAAAGGGGCTGTCATACATCGATTTTGCGAGCAGTACACGACCGATCAAAACGCAGAAGAATGTTTGCGGAACAGCTTTACTGAGGTCGTAAGGCTGCGACAGGCAGAACTCGCCGATCGTTTAGCGGAATTTGATTCCGAGTCTGCTATTAAAGAATTGCTACCACTGGCTAAGAACTATTTGGCGAGCGACGTGTTTACCCGGGTCGAAAATGCGAGAGCTGCATTCGATGAGAATGGGAAAGCTTCTTCCTTCGAATCGGGCCTTTGGAGTGAGCTTAGTTTCCGTTTGCGCAGACCGCTCGGCGTGGTCAGCGGTGCAATTGATAAGCTCTTAATAACGAAATCAAAAACTGGTTCTGAAGTTGAAATCATCGACTTCAAAACTAATCGCCTGCCAAGATCGGCTGTCGCTAAGTCAGAGGAAAATGGATCACGGGTCACCGCTCCTAAGCAAGCGCGTTCCAGTCAATTTGCGTTCAACTTTGAGGCAAAAGCTTCACCGGAACCTAATAACGTGCTCGAGGCTGTTGCTTCTGACTATCGACTGCAAATGCAGGCTTATGCACTCGCGATTCGCGAACTAATCCCAAACGCGAAAGACTGTCGCATCCGAGTGACGTTGCATTTTCTGGATCCTAATCTTGAGTTTAGTTTCGATGAATCAGTACTTGGGCAGTCAGCTTGTGAGCAGGCTATCGATTCCGCGATGTTAGACATTATTTCTTCTTCGCAGCCACAAGACTTTCCGGTAAAGACGGCGACCCATTGTCGAACCTGTAACTTTCTGCGCGT
>JBKPQV010000344.1:0-4457 GCA_046734235.1 Acidobacteriota bacterium | reverse complement strand
TCATTGGTATTCCAGCGTCACTCGCCACGGCGCGACTGTTATCGAGTTTGCTCGTTGGATTGACAACAACCGATGCGCTTACAATTGGAGTGGTAACAGCGCTATTAATAGGAGTGACTCTGCTCGCATGTTATTTCCCAGCGCGACGCGCAACGAGAGTCGATCCGTTAGAGACGCTCAGATACGAGTAAGCCACACCGCCTAATGAGGACCACATGGCTACAATTGATCACTTGATCCTTAACGTCAATGAAATAGCCTCGAGTGTGGATTTTTACGTCAACGTCCTGGGGTTTGATCTGGTAGGGGAAGATGGACCATTCACGGTAGTCAGGGTTAGCGACGATTTCACTCTACAGTTAGCGCCATGGGGCACTGGCGGGAATGAACATCTTGCTTTTGCTTTGTCACGCGAAGACTTTGATAACGCATTCGAGCGAGTGAAAGCCAAGGGAATTCCATATGGCGATTCTTATGATACGGTCGGTAATAATCTCGGTCCTGGAATTGAATCTGGCGCCAAAGGCCTGGCACCCACGCTTTACCTGAATGATCCAAATAAGCATTTGATAGAAATTCGAACTTACGATTGAGTAACGGCGCGCGCCCGTGGTAGAGCGTATGCACACACAAGAGTTTGGGTGTGAGCCCTGTTGGCCCCCGGATGCGCCGGCGGCATGGAGGGCTCGCGACGGCCTCAATCGTTTGAAAGAGCTGATTGACGAATCACATTTCATCGTTGCGATCCTCGTCTGCCCCCAATGTGATCAACGGTACGTCTCGATCTTCACTGAGATGATTGACTGGGCGGGTGGTGAAGATCCACAGTACTGGACGCTCATGCCTATTACAGAGGCCGAAGCCGACAGCCTAATTCATCAAGACACTTCGTTAATTGAGATGAGCCTAAATGCACTGGAGCGTGGAAGACGTTCCCTGCTGCGTGACCACCCGAAGGACGGGCCCCCGCGAGTGTTCTGGGGGAACGGTGTTGTGGTTGGCCCACACGATTGAGAGTCCCATTCATTTCTCATTTGAGTTTTCTCTTGAGTTCCTGTTGGGTCTCGCTCACCATCCATCGTGCTTGTCCATCCAGCGGATCGAAAGCCAATACCATGTCGCAGCCAACGCAAGGAGGCCGCCGAGCGCCACTGCCGCTCCCAGCGCAATCAGAAGTGGAGCACCACGTACAATGACCATCACAGGAATAGTTGCAACGAAAACAAGAACAGCCCCTACTGAAGCCGCAACCAGATACGAGACGGCCTGCTCCCTTGTTTGCAACATAAAGAGTCCCAGCCGCACCCAAATCGGTTTTCTCATAGTTCGCTATACCTGTTCATCCTAAACACCGAATCCGAGCGGCCCGATCGTCATACTCGTTTCCTGTTATGACACTGGATTGGCGTTGGGATTGGTTGCTAGCCAGTTGTGGAAGAGCTCGTATCCAAGTGCTAAGCCCGTTGCGCCTACAAACATCCCTAGAATTCCGCCACCTGCCATACCACCCAGTGCGCCAAAAAGTATGACCGGCATTGGAACATCGACCCCACGACCAAGCATCATCGGTTTCAAAACGTTATCGGCCATGCCGGTTAGCAGCAAAACAATTGTGTGCGTGATGGCCGCCGGGTTGCTGTAGTCACCGCTGGACCATATGTAAACGATCACCGGCAGTGTGATGAGTAGCGCCGGCACTTGAGCAATACCCAATACGAGAGCAACCATTGCCAATACCCCCGCGACGCGTATGCCGGCGAGCATGAGTGCCAGACCGATGAGGAGTGCCTGAATAGCGGCAACGCCAACGACGCCGAGTGCGACCGCTCGGATAGTTGCTAGCGCAAGCTTGGTTAGCACTTCGCCCCTGGATGGTCCAGCTACGCGAGTGAAAATGGCTCGTCCGGTGCGCCCAGCTGAGGCGCCGTAGGCCATCACGATGTTGGCAACGACAAATGAGGCCAGGAACAGCAACATCGTACCTCCGATCCTCGCGACTGTAGAGAGTGCATCCCTGGCCAAATCGGTCAGTTTCGGCTGCATGTTCTGAAGTAGTCCAGGTAGATCTGCCTGGGCCTTTGACCAAACTTCAAATATCTTCTTTCCCACTATGGGCCATTTCTTAACGGATTCTGCCGCCGGTGGTATTTGCAGACTGTTCTGTTGCACCGCGGCTACGAACCCATGGACCGAATCGGCGAACGAATTTAGAAGTAACCAGGTGGGTACGACAATTAACAAAATGCCAAAGAGCACCAAAATGGTAGAGGTCAGCCGTTGCCTTCCACCTATTCTGCGTGCCAGCCATTGATGCATCGGGTACAACGTTACCGCTAAAATAATTGACCAAACCATCAAGTTCAGAAATGGTGAAAAGACCTGAAAACACAGCACAGCTAAGCCGCCAATTAATCCGACGCGAATTAAAGTGTCCCACAAACTCGCGGCTGGGCGACGTTCTACTTCGGAGTGTGTCTGGGAGTCGTCGACAGTCATAAGGCAGTGACCAGCCCAAGCGCGAGCGGTTTTGTTGCGCAGCGGACAATGCTGACTCTATTTCAGGCAAGTAAGGGAGACTACTGTAACTTTTGACAGTTTTGGCGGGTAGTACTGGGTAGACGAGTTCTGTGTAGGCTTAGGTTAATGGCCTCGCTAGCTTTGCACAAAAAGTCAGATACCACCTGCTTTAGCAGGGTGGAGTGTCAGCTTCGCGCTAAGTTAACGTATCTCAGGCGCTGGTTAGATACCACCTGCTTTAGCAGCGTGGAGTGTCAATTTTTCGCTACATTACGCTTCACATGTTCGCAACGAGAAGTTGAAACTCCACGCTGCTGAAGCAGGTGGTATCTTCCGATGAAGAGGAATGATCCACGAATTCACACGAACTAAACGCGAAATTGGTGATCAGCGATCTTTGATCGACTTGGCTCCAGGCGTCACTTGAGGTGCTTGGCAAGCCAATCGACGATCATATTCACCACATCGTCACGCATCATCACCGGTGCCGGGAGCTTCGAATAGTTGCCCGGAAATCCGTCGGTGTCCTGCACGAAGAGATGGTTGACGTCGGAAATGACGCGCGCGGTAACATCCTTGTTTCCGCCTTCCTTGAACGCAGCCTCCTGTAAAGCGACCTCCTCTGGCACCGCCTGCTGGTCGCGCGAGCCAGTGAGGATTAGCACCGGAGTCTTCACACGGCGCATGGTGGCAGCAGGATCGTAAGTGATAAAGTACTTCATCCATGGATCAGCTGCCATCATTGCTTCAATCCTTTTTGGTATCCCGGCGATCATTTCATCGCGCTTTTCGGGCGTGAGCTTGGTATCGTGTTCGGCATTGTTTTTGAGCTGGAACTCAAGAGCGCTGCGCCCAGAGTGTGCGATGCCGGCGAGCAGCACGATAGCGCGAAGCGTGGGTTCTTTCTCAGCAACCATGGGAGCGATCAGAGCACCCTCACTGTGGCCGAGAACAGCGAGTCGGTCGGCGCGTACTTCAGGCCGCGTGCGGAGATATGCAAGACCGGCGCGCACGTCCTCGGCGAAATCCGCACTGGTTGAGCCCTTGAACGTGCCACCAGATGATCCTGTACCCCGGTCGTCCATACGCAGCACTGCGATCCCGTGGCGCCCCAGTGCATCCGCGAGTTGACGAAAGGGACGAAACCCTTGGAGACCGATGTTCTCATCTCGGTCCTGCGCTCCGGATCCAGTGATTGTGACAATCGCAGCCACCGGTTTCGTGCGGCTTGCACTCTTAGGCATCGTCAGAGTGCCGGCGAGGGTGTGTCCAGCTGGTGTTTTCACCGAGACCTCCTCTGCGATGTACGGTGCGTCAGGTGGCGCCGAGTAGTCAGGCTTCGGCTTCGGCTTTGTCGGCTCGGTCGCCGGCGTCCCCTCCCCGCGCTTGAAGGCGAGCGGGAATTGTTGGTCGCCCTGGTTGAACGTCCCCGTCAGCTCAGTGCGCTCTTTGTTAAGGGTGCCTTCGTAGACGATTGCGGGCGACTTAATCTCCACGCGCACGGCATCACCATTGACTGTGATCGTGTCAATCGGGATAGTCGCCCCTTGATCGAGGCTGTCTAGTTTGCCGCCATAGGCGCCCGCATCCGATTTCGTCAAGGTTAGGACCAAACGAAGTTTCGTTCCGCCCGCATCAAGCGTACCCTGCCACGAACCTTCAAAGTCTTTCACCGGTGTTTGACCAACGACGTGACAGGATAGGCCAAGCAGAAGCAGCAACATCAATAAGCTATTTTTCATATAGTTCCCTCTTAAATGTTATGGAGAACAATTTGGAAGGGTTGTTCTACGTGCAGTTTTGATATTCGATTTGTCCAACGATGCGGAGTTGTTGACACAATTTCTAAACAGAAATCTCGTTCTCCGTAGAAGGCTTTTGGATGGGCGCCAAGATATCACATTTATCCCCGGTATCTTTAACGCTGCTTCTCGCCATCA
>JBKPQV010000343.1:0-7098 GCA_046734235.1 Acidobacteriota bacterium | reverse complement strand
AGGCGCTGGCTTTTCGCGTTACAATTGGGTCTAATTAATGTCAAACCAAATACCTTCGCCCCCAAGTTTGTTAAATGTGGGCTTTTGAGAAACTCAAACAGGTGAAAACTATGCTCAAGAAAAACCCCAAACTCATGTTTTGCGCGGTGCTCCTGATTTTTGTGCAGGCTTCTATAGCTCTTTCACAAAAACCAAAAGAGAAAAAGGTTTACACAGGTACACCAATCCTCTGGACAGAACCCACAGATCTTGAAAGCCGTAACCTGCTACTCGGCGCGGGTGGTGAGGCAATGAAGCCCGACACTAGCCGAATCATATTTGTCGAGGACAAACCAGGTGGCTATTCGAAGAAATATCGAGTCAAAGATGCGAAGGGAAACGAGTGGGTTGCGAAGATTGGGAAAGAGGCCCAAACGGATACGGCTGCTAATCGACTTATCTGGGCGATAGGGTATGAAGCTGAGATCTGTTACCTCATTCCGCACCTAAAGATTGAAGGTAAGGGAGAGTTTGATAACGTTCGGCTTGAGGCCCGTCCAAAGAATGTAAAGCGAAATGGAAACTGGATGTGGGAGTCGAACAAGTTTCTGAACACGCCCGAGTTTAAAGGTCTCAAGATCTTTATGCTGATGATCAACAATTGGGACATGAAAGACGACAACAACGAAATCCTTGCCGACAAGAATCAACCGACCGGCGGGCAACTTCGTTACATCATCAGCGATCTTGGTGGCTCGTTCGGAAAGACGGGTGGTTTCTTTTCGCGAACTCGGAACGAGCCAGACGATTACGCGAAAGCTGTGTTCATTGAAAAAGTAAACGGGAATCAGATCGACTTCAAATACGATGGGAAGAACCAAAAATTTTTCGCGGGACTTACGGTCAGTGATGCCAAGTGGCTTAGTAACTTATTGAAACGGCTGAGCGATGAACAAATCAAAGACGCCTTCCGCTCTGCCAACTATACGCCACAGGAAGTTGACCAATTAGCTGCGGCTTTTCGCGCACGCGCGAATGCGTTGGCTGATGTCGCAAAGTAATTCAAAGTGTCCGATAGGCTTTAGCTTGCCGGCAGATCAATAACCAAGCTCCAAAATCAAAGCGAGCAGGAATTCATTTCCTGCTCGCTTTTTGATTATAGATTGCCGACAGCTAAAAAGCATATCGGACATAATTTCCATTACGGCATCACATCGATTGCGATCAATTGCTGACCAGAGATCACAAACTCGGCAGGTGGTAGTTCGGTTTCATAAACTGGCGATAACACAGTCGGTGTGTAACCGCCTGCCGTTCGTTCGCTATTCAACGTCGCCACGACCGAAGGCGGCAAGCTCGGCATTTCATTTGTTCCAATCACCGCGCCGTTTGTAATTCGGAACAACTTCACGTACAGGCGATCACTCTTCTTCACAGTATTGATCGCTTGCACCAGTTGTCCAAGATTCAATGGCACAAAACTCTTTGCTGGTGAACCTTCCTGTAATGCGCCACCGTCTCCAACAAAAACCAACAGCTGTCCTGGCGGAGCATCAGCCGGAATTTGAACTGGAATACGCTGCACAAACTGTTTACCAGACTCTGTTCTTACGTATGCCTGGACTTCTACTTTCTCTCCGCGACGTACTTCGGTGCGATCCAGCGCCACGCGTTCAAGCGTGCCGGCATATTTCGTATCTGAAGAAGAAATATCCAACGTAATCCCATCAAGCTGGACATCGTCGAAACCGCTTGTCAACAACGAACTCACTGGTGATGCGATGGAACCAGCAGCCATCATTGCGGAATTATTTGCAGAAAAACGCCGATCGATCTGAATTGTTTCCTGTCCTTTAACTTTGATCTCGCCCTTTAGCGACAACGTTGAATCACCCAGCGCGCGCTCGCTTGACGTAATTGTGTTGAAAACAGTGATGTTCAAAAGTAGTGGAGTTAAGAAGGTATCGTTGGCGATCTCGTAGGAATAAGTCTCAGTACGATCCCGGCTCGTGTGTAGATTAACTTTCACCGGAATCATTTTCGGAGTTTGCTTCAACATTCCGAAAATTCCCGAGGCTCGGTCCTGTAAAATCGATCCCACCATAGGACCGGGAACAGCAAGCTTGAATGAGTTGTTGACGTTAGGAATCACCGTCACAACTGAGCACTCCGCCATCGGCATATCCGAGGATCCAAGACTCAGGAACGGGTGGCCGAAAGCATAAATCCGATCGCCATCGCGAAGCGTTACTGTTCCGGCTGCAGCTAGTGAGTAATCGCCGCGAACAAGCTGGACACTTATCGAGCTGCCAAACGGGAAAGTCTTCTCGTCAACTGGGGCCATGGGGGTAATTGCGGCTGATCCGCCTGCCCCGGAAACCGGCAACATTCCATTAGCAATTAACTGTGGAGAAAAAACCGCCAGTGTGTCCTGGCTGATTCCACTGAAAACGAGTGGCGTTGCGATTGGCACCATCTGTTGACCCAGCAATGGCATCAACGGAGACCCGGCGGATACGGGTGCAAACAAAGAAACTGAAGACACTACAGGCTTCGGCAAAGTTGGTTTCCACTCAGTCGCAGCCAGCTGCGCAAACGAAACTACCCTCGGCTCCTTGGGTTTGTTTTCGTTTTCAGTTCCCTTGTTGAAGAGATCAATCATCTGCTTGATCGGAGTGATTCCCGCAATTGGTTCTTTGGAAAATGGAAAACTAAACGCGATTGCACCAACTAATTTGCCATCAATAAAAACCGGAGAGCCAGACATACCAGCAAATACACCGGTTCTCTCGGCGTTAGCTCCACTCAGTCTTGCGATGATTGCTGACTGTCTCGGCCCAGGAAATCCAGGCAGCACACCCAAAACTTCCACGCCAAACTCTTCGATCTGCGTTCCGCTAAAGACGGTCCTTGCAGTCCCTTTCATTCCGGGACGGACATCTTCAAGGGGCAACAAAGGGGTGTTTCCATTGGCAACAGGCGCAATAACTCTTTGGGCAATGACCGAATTCGTCAACAAAAGAACCATTGCAAAAACCGCGAGAACTGAGAAGAGTTTATTCATTCAAAAGCTACCTCGTGTATCACTACCGACCAATCTAAAACTGTGCTCTTAATAGATGCCGAAAACGGCACTAACGAACACTGGAGCGACTATAATCTTCGTTAAAGAAGCGGGTCAAGGTCGAGGTTCAGAACTGAGGCCTACTGGAATAGAGCGGGGCAACTGTCAGCCTTAAACTATTTCAGTTTAATAAAGGCAGAGACTCTTGCTTTCCAGCAATCCCTTTGATCCCACCCATCTCGCATGCTACCGTGCGATTGGTGGGAGCGCCTTCTTTCACTCAGTCTCGTAAAAACGTATGGATCAATTTGAAGCCTTCATCCTCGCAGGTGGAGCATCGCGCAGAATGGGAAGCGATAAGTCTCAACTGCTGATCGGCGATGAGTCGTTTCTCCAGCGTATCTCCAACACTCTGCTAAAAGTGGCGGCTTCCGTGACTATTGTGGGCCACGAGATCGCAGATCCGCGGTTATTAGTTGCACAGGACGTTTACGAGAAATGGGGAGCACTAGGAGGGCTTCATGGAGCGTTGCACGCGTGCAAAAGTGAATGGTCATTCGTGGTTGCGTGCGACTTGCCTTTTGTAACCTCGGGGCTAATCAAATATTTGGCTAGCCAGCGTAGCGATAACGATGCCGTTGTTCCCATCCAGCCTGACAATCGGCCGCAGCCACTGTGTGCCTTCTATCGAACTACCGTTTGCTTAGACCGAGCCACCGAGCTGATCGAAAGAGACATGCGACGTCCCTTGGACCTGCTCGAAAGCGTGAATACACGCTGGATTCCCTTCTCAGATCTTGAGTATCTCGAACACTCAGAAAAGTTTTTTGTTAACATCAATACGCCAGAAGACTATTATGAAGTGACTCGTCAGGCTCGACCTATCGCCCAAGATGATGCGAGTCAACAGCACCGATCCTAATGCCACCACGACGAAGATTTGGTAAGCGCCTGGTAAGGTCCCTGTTGCCTATTGTGCTGGTTATTGTGCTGGCCGTGCTGGGCGCGTTGGGATTTATCGTTTACTGCGTATCGCGCCCGGTGAAACGACCTTACCTCGTAACTCCTCAAACCTTTTCACAAATTAGTGGACCAGCACTCAAGGTTACAGACGAGACGTGGGCCAACTTAGATGGCACACGCGCCCGGGGTTGGTTATTGAAAGGTATGGAAGGTGCGCCCGCCGTGATCCTACTTCACCGATACGGCGCAGACCGTTCATATGGATTCAATCTTGGCGTAAAGATAAATGAGACCACCGGCTTCACCATTCTTTGGCCCGATCTTCGTGGCCACGGCATGAATCCTTTGGTGCGGTGGAGTGCGTTTGGTGGCCGAGAAGATCAAGATCTACTGGCCGCTTTGGATTTTCTGCGAAACGTAAAATCAGACAGCAAAACAAAGTTGGTTGGCGATCGGTTTGGAGTTTATGGTGTCGAACTCGGCGGATATACAGCACTGAAAGCAGCCAAGATGGACACTCATATCAAAGCCCTGGTAGTTGACTCCGTACCTCGCTCCTCAAACGAACTGTTAGAAACTGCGATTACAAACTGTACCGGGATTGATAACGGTTTAATTAAAGGACTGGCCGTTCCGGCGACGAGGCTCTATATGTTGGGTGCTTACGATCCGACCGCTACTTGTGATATTGCCCGTTCATTTCGAGATCAACGCGTGTTACTGCTTACAGGCGCCGATGCCGGTTACCTCATCCAGGCAACCGCATCACTCAAGACCTGTTTTCAAAACCAGGGAAATGTCGAGATTAGAACGGATCTTCCCTTGAGTGGATTAGAGCTCCCATCTGCTACAGGAGAACAAGGTGAGGGTTACGACCGGATTGTGATCGATTTCTTTGACAGATACCTGCGTTAACAATTAGTACAAACAGATCAAAGCCAACTTCCCATTGTCGCCAATGATCTCCACGCCCTGTCGGTTTCTATAAAGATACAAATCCTGCACTTCAACAAACGCCAGTAATCGTTCACCTCGCGCTCGCGCGTCAGCGATGACTTCAGGAACATCATAGACCGGAGTGACCTCGCCATTAGCTCCATGAACCACCCTGCTGCTTGCGTAAAATTCAGCCGAGCGATCATCTCCGGGCAAAGCGAGCACCCTCAGGTTTGCGTATCCTCGCGCCGCCGCCATGCTTAGTAAATCCCGAGTAGATTCACGTCGAACTATGTTAGCCGCACCACAGTTCAATAGGACCACCACAGACAGGCATACAGCACCTGCAATTGTATGAATAACCAACCTTGTTTGATTGGAAAGTAGTGCCAGCATTCCACCTACGAAAAAAGGCGTGGAAGTCAGGGCAGCACAGAAAGCAGGCAAGTGAGCCACACGCAGTCCATAAACGAGACCCGCGGCCCCTAAGACTAAGCACAATACTCCCGTCGCTTTGATGGGCCAACGCCGAGTTTGCTCAAGAACGCTGCTGCTGATCAGGATTAATGCTGGCGGTAGCACCGGCAAGATATATCCAGGAAGTTTTGAACCCGAAAACGAAAAGAAGATCACTGGAAAAATGATCCACGCGAAGGAAAAAATCTTCATACGATCGCAGGTAACTCCGTCGCGCCAACGCCACTTCCGGCCATTAATCAATTCGGCGACCAGAAAAGCAGTCCAGGGAATAGTGAGCATCAACAAGATTGCTGGATAAAAATAGAGTGGTTGTGGATGGTGATACTTGTTTGAAAGGTAGCGAGCAAAGTGGTGCTGTATAAAAAACTCATCGATGAACTGCCAGCCATGCCGGTAAATCACAGGGCCATACCACACAGCAGAAACCAACAATGCCAGCGGCACACCCCACAACACGCTCAACCACATTTGGCGAGTAGGAAACTTTCGACTCAAAAGAAAATAAGTACCTAAAACGCCGGCCGGGATAACGATGCCCACCAGCCCCTTCGCAAGTAACGACAATCCAACGAACAAATAGAATCCAGTAAGGAGCCTGGTTCTATTTTCCTGATCAAGTGCAATTTCGTAGCGTAGAAAGAAACTGAGGGCCCAGGTTGTTGTCATCGTAATGACTATGTCGAAGCTGACTCCTCGCGAAAAAGCAATCAATCCCAAACATGAGGCGGAAAGCAGCAAAGATGATGCGGCAAATTGGGCGTGATCACCTGTGCCGTTTCGCTCGACATCTCGACCTAATAACCAGATCGCTAAAAACGTCAGCACGCCACAAAGCGCTGGGCCAAGTCGAGCGGACCATTCACTTACACCGAAAAAAGTGAACGCGACAATTTCGAACCAATAGAGTAAGGCTGGTTTTTCAAACCAGGTGTGACCTCCCAGAGTCGGAGTAATCCAATCATGTCGCTCGAACATCTCCCGCGCAACTTGTGCGTAACGCGGCTCGTCTGGTCCAAGTAATGGAAGGTGACCCAGCCCGTATAAATAAAAGGCGATAAAGACTAGAAAAAGTAAAAAATGGAGTCGCTTGGCAAGCGTTGAAGGATGCAAGTATAGTCCTGAATGAGATTGTATTTTGAGTTTTGGGGCTTTGTGCTTTGTCCTTGGTTCTTTGTTCTTGGAGCCAGGAGCTAAACTCGAAGCACTAAGCTCGAAAGACTCAGTAGTCTACGTCGACAAAGCTCAAAGCACAAAGTTCAAAGCTCAAACAAAACACATGCAACCAAAGACAGCAGTCATCGGAGTTGGGAGTCTGGGACGGCAACACGCGCGCATACATGCCACACTGGCAAGTGAAGGACTTTCTCAGTTTGTTTCTGTCGTAGATCTCAACGAACACACTGCGCGCACCGTTGCTGAAGAACGAAGCGTTCAATGGGCCACCAATTGGCGGGATCTGATAGGCAACGTCGATGCCGTTAGCTTGTCAGTTCCAACAGAAGCGCATTGCGAGATCGCTTGCGGTCTACTGGAAGCTGGAATTCATGTGCTCGTCGAGAAGCCGATTTCTCGAACCCTTGAAGAAGCTGACCTCATGATCAAAGCTGCCGAAACCGGCAATGCTTTGCTCCAGGTAGGACACCTCGAACGTTTCAATCCGGCAATGGTCGCACTGC
>JBKPQV010000342.1:0-4418 GCA_046734235.1 Acidobacteriota bacterium | reverse complement strand
CTACGTGGCAGCCAGTGATCTGATTCCAGAGGTCAATCACAAAGAAGAACGAAACCCCACGGTCTCAATTGTCGTTTTTGTAGGTGTTGCACTCTTCTACCTGCTGCACAAGTTGATTGAAGGGTAGATGAAAGCAACTTTAAGAGTTTCGTTGAATAACGGAAACCCATATTTGAAGATTCGCGCCGGTTTTATCCTGGCGATAATTTTTGTGCTTCTGGCGTTCGGCCTGGCAGCGAACGCTCAGACCATCCCTCAATCGCCCGTTCCCCTCCCAGTTCCATTTACCCCGATCGTAGACAATGCAAGAGTGATTGACGATGCTACTCAGCAACGTCTGGGTGCACTCTACCTAAATCTTAAGGAACGTGCCGATATCGAGTTTGCCGTCCTAACGGTTGATACAACCGGGGATCAGGACATCTTCGACTATTCGTTGGCAGTAGCTCGTGGTTGGAACATTGGTCCAGGCTCAACCAAGGGCCAGGGCTTTCTGCTAGTCGTCGCAATCAAAGACAGGAAGTATTTCACACAGATTGGTGACCACCTTGAAGGGGAGCTTACTGATGGTCTCGCGGGACAAATCCAACGCGAAAAACTGGTTCCTGCCTTCAAACAGGGACAATACAGCAAAGGTATCCTCGATACGATCGAGACTTATATCGCAACCCTCGGCGCGAAAAGAGGTTTCAGTGTCGAAGGAATAGACCAACGAAAAGCCTATCGAAGTGATGAAGGAGAGGAACAAAAGGAGTCACCGAGTGCCGGCAGTCTGTGCTGTGGCATTATCATTATCATCGTAATCATTTTCATTTTTGCTGCTGCTAGCCGGAGAGGAGGCGGCGGTGGGTGTTTACAAGCGCTGTTGTGGGGAAGTGTCTTTAGTAATCTCGGGAGTGGCAGTAGAGGATGGAGCGATAGCGGTTGGAGTGGCGGAGGTTTCGGCGGCTTTGGTGGTAGCAGCGGCGGTGGCGGTGGATTTGGCGGTGGATTTGGCGGAGGTGGCAGCTTCGGTGGCGGTGGCGCTGGAGGGAGCTGGTAGGAGTGAAAGAATAGGACCTATTGGCCCTATAATCACGAGCGAAACATATGGTCAAAACAGTAATCCAGGAAGCGCTCAGCGGACTAATTGAAGATCTGCGCGCGACACACGGTGAGAATCTCGCTTCTGTCGTCCTCTATGGCTCTGCAGCCGCCGGAGATCATATTGAACTGCGTTCTGACTATAACCTGCTGATCGCTCTCAATAGGATTACACCTGAGGATCTCCGACAGGCGCAGGCCCCGATGCGCGAGTGGCAACGGTTGGGCCATCCGCTTCCGGTTTATTTCACTGTCGAAGAATTGTCCGACGCGGGTGACGTGTTCCCGATCGAGTTTCACCAGATGGCTCATGCGCGCGTTGTCCTCTTTGGAAGAGATCCGTTCGAGTTTGTTCGGCTCTCTGATGACAATTTGCGGCACCAAACTGAATATGAACTTCGAAGCAAGCTGATCCAGTTACGGCGACTCTACATCCCGGCATCGGTGTCGATCGAAAAACTGTGCGATTTGATGAGTGACAGTTTGGCAAGCTTCGCGGCACTGTTTCGTGCAGTGCTTTTGTTACATGGAAAGGAAGCACCCGTAGCTAAACCCGAGTGCGTGCGCGCAACGGCAAAGCTTTTGGATCTTGATACTGAGCCGTTTGAGAGGATTTTTGATTTCCGCGCCTCGGATCGGCTTCCCTCGACTGAAAAGGAAGCAAACGATCTGTTTGGTGCTTACATGTTGCAGATTGAACAAGTGGTGGAAGCTGTTGACGAGCTTAACGCAAGCTCGTAAATGAATGGGGTATCACTTATGGGGGACTTAAGAATGAAGACGCGACGACTGTTGGTCCTATTTGCTGTGGCTTTGATCGCTATCTCTGCCAGTGGCTGCGGCTACAACGCGCTCACTTCCAAACATGAAAATGTTAAGGGCAAGTGGGCCAACGTAGAGACTCAGCTACAACGCCGCGGCGACTTGCTCACAAACCTGACGGAAGCAGCAAAGATGGCTGGTGTCCAGGAACAGGAGGTATTCGGAAAAATCGCCGAAGCCCGTTCACGCCTGTTGAATGCACAAAATCAGGCGCCACAAGGTGAGGGCGGCGACAAGTCTCCTGAACAGAAACAGGCGGTTATTGACGCAGCGAATAGTTTTGGCGGAACGATCGGGCGGCTGTTAGTACTGCAGGAGAATTATCCGGTCCTTAAGTCGAATGAGAACTTTCTAAAGTTGCAGGATGAAGTGGTCGGTACTGAAAACAGAATTGCCACTGCACGTAAGGACTACAACGATGCGACGCAGGACTACAACACAACGCGCGCGCAGTTTCCCACCGTGATCTCGGCAAAGCTGTTTGGCTTTAAGGAGGAGCCTTATTTCAAGGCTGATGAGGCAGCGAAGGAAGTGCCCAAGTTGGATTCGAATACGTTACGGCCGAATCAAAATAAATAAAGGGCTGTGGTCTTTGGTATTGGGTCTTTGGTCTTTGAGCTTGGAACTTTGCTCGTGATTGAATAGTCGGGAAGCAAAGACGAAAGGTCTAAGGCCAAAGGCCCAAAGCCAACTTCATTAAAACCCCCGAGAACTACACATTGCGCAGTGATCACAAGGCTTGCCACCCGGTTCAAGGGTGCAAGCTTTTTCGCTTTGGAAGAAATCAACTAACTCTGAAACTGTTGCTTCTTCGACACCAAAACGTTCCTGGCTCGGATGACCTGCATTGACACCACTAAGCCATGGTGAGTGCATGCTGGGCGCTGCCACCGTGGAAGAATAAGCAACGTTTCCGCCACGTATTTTCGATTCGATCTGGATTAGCTTGTTTTGGAGTTCACTAAGACTGGCTCTCATCGCAGCTAGTTCAGCACTCAAATCACCTGCTTCACTTGCGCGAGCCGCAGGCGCCGGCGAAGACACTCGTCTCGCGATTCTATCAGCCATCATTCTTGCCTGGTCAGAACTCATCTCTTCTAGTAACAAATAGAAATCTGTGTTATCCGTTTTATCTCTGGCCTAATCATCTACTCACAAAAGATCTATTCGATCAACTACTCCAACTATCGCGGAATCGATGGCGGCGCCGGCTTTTCCGGTTGAAGCAGTCGACGCGCTCCAACCTTCCTGCACAATCAAAACTGTGTCGCCAACGCCGGAGTCAACAGCATCAAGAGCTAAACATGAATAGCTAGTGTCATCACCCTCCGGTGTGATCTGCTGACACAACATGACCCGCGCGTTCTCATAACGCACATTTTTTTGCGTCGCCACAATGTTTCCAACTACCCGAGCGAGAATCATTACGGAGCGTTACTTACGTGGGCTTCCGAATCAACTATGCCAATAATGGTGCAATCAGTAGGGGTGTCTTCACGTTTGAAAGGAAAACTCGCTTCCTTTCCGCGACACCAGAAAACCAGCTCTCCAACACCTGCCCCAACAGAATCAATTGCAACCATTGGTTTACCCGACTCTCTCAAGTGCCGGTCAAGCGTTTGCACGACGAGCAGTTTCCGTCCCAGGAGCGAGTCGTTCTTGACTGTCGAGACTACGGTTCCGATTACTCGAGCTAACTGCATACTTGCCTATAAACTGCCGTTCACTTCCACGGTATCGATGACTCCGACAATCGCGGCGTCGACTGGTACATCCTTCATGCCCTGCGCCAGTCGCGCACTTGATCCGGCGACTACCAAAACCCGTTCGTGGAAACCGGCGCCGACGGTATCTACCGCTACAACGTAGCCAGTTGTATCAGTCCCGTCGACGTTAATAGGTCGAACAATTAGAAGCTTCTTTCCACTTAACCGTTCATCCTTTTGCGTTGCGACAACGGTTCCGAGGATACGTGCGATGATCATGAGTGACTAACGATCCAGGCCTATAGGCAAATTCTCATCGACACTTCCATGGGGACGAGGGATAACGTGGACGCTGACCAACTCACCGACGCGACGTGCTGCGGCAGCACCGGCGTCGGTAGCAGCCTTTACTGCAGCGACGTCACCACGAACAATCGCGGTAACAAAACCAGCGCCAATTTTTTCATAACCAACGAGAGTTACATTCGCTGCCTTAACCATGGCGTCGGCCGCTTCGATCATGGCGACGAGGCCTTTTGTTTCAACCATTCCGAGTGCTTCTTGCATTCAGATGCTCCTGTGAAAAGGAATTGTTTTTGAAAGCGAGACTCTAACGGCTATTTAGTACTCCGTCAAACAGCTCTGTGCCTCTGCTGGATGCAGTCGGTACCGGAGCGCGGTAGCAACTGTGTTAGATGTCAAGCGGAAACTGGCGCCGGCTTGTTAATCCACTCGGTGTTATTGCGAATCATCATGTTGAGAATAGCGAGCAGTTTCCGCATGCAGGCAGTCAGCGCAACCTTGTAC
>JBKPQV010000341.1:0-5282 GCA_046734235.1 Acidobacteriota bacterium | reverse complement strand
TCGATCTTGATATTTCAGTGAATATTACGAACGGGAGGTGAGCGTCATACCTGTCACTTTTAACAGGGATGCCGTTTCTCTGTGTCTCTGTGCCTCTGTGTCTCTGTGTTTGAATTAGGCGTTCGAATTCCCAGGGCTCATTTCTTAACACAGAGGCACAAAGGCACAGAGACACAAAGAGAACGCTTAGTCTATGTGGATGATACCTCGTTGAAAGGCTTCTGAAACGGCCTGGGCGCGATCGCTGCACCCAAGTTTTGCAAAGATGTTACTGGCGTGAACTCTCACTGTTCCTTCACTAATATCCAACGTATGCGCTATCTCGCGATTTGATCCACCCTTTGCAATCAAGCGCAGTATTTCCAACTCACGCGGACTAAGTTCAGACCTGGGAATCCTCTCCGCTAGCCTCGCTGCAATCTCAGGTGGTAGAAGTCGCTGACCAGCATTGACTGCCCTGATCGCTCCAATTAAGTCGTGCCCTTTGACGTCTTTCAAAAAGTATGCACGCGCGCCCGCTTGCAGGGCCTGGAAAATATCCTCGTCACCTCCAAACGTCGACAGCACGATAATCTTTGCACGAGGAAACTCCTTCACAATTGCGGCAATTGCGTCCGTGCCACTTAACAAAGGGATTCTCAAATCCATTAGCACGACATCTGGTTGATATTCGCGATACAGATCTATTGCTTCTCGACCATTCCTTGCTTCCGCAATCGTCATCATGTCGGGCTGACTATTAATGATTGCCGTCAACCCAGTGCGGACCCCAAAGTGGTCCTCAACAATCATGATCCGCAATCGTTCGCTCTCGTTCATCTAAACAAATTTCAAATAGGCACTTCCACCAAAAGTTCAGTGCCCTGGCCCAACCGACTCTTCAACGTCAAACGACCACCAATCCGTTCCGCACGTTCGCGCATTCCGGTTAATCCATAATGGCCCACGCCCAGCGGAATAATGTTGTCCGTATCAAATCCGCTTCCATCATCCTGGATTGAGAGCGAAAGTGAATCAGACTCATAGCGCAACTTGATGTCGATATTCCGGGCAGCGGCGTGTTTGATTGCATTCGCCATTGCTTCCTGGAAAATACGCAGCAGATTCTTTTCAATTACCGGACTCACTCGTCGCGGTGTTCCCACTACTTGAACCTTGGCTTCGGCCGCTGCCGTCGCAGCCATCTTAGCTGCAATTTCAGGGAGCTCGGCAGCTAGTTCATGTCGCTCGAGTTCATCAGAACGCAGATCGGAAACTGCGCGTCGTGCTTCCGATAGACTGTACCGAACCAGATTGCATGCTTGATCCAAACGCTGACTCAGACTGGGTGGCAGCTCTTCCGTGTGCATACCTACAGAATCAAGCTGCAACGCAATACCGGCTAAATTTTGAGCTAATGTGTCATGAATCTCCCTGGCAATTCGATTGCGCTCACCTAACACTGCCGAGTAACGCGCTTTCAACTCCATCATTCTCAGCTTATATAAAAGGAATGCGATTAGCAGAACGACCGCGATCACCAGGCCAGCGAAAAACGTGGTCTGATAGAAGCGCGGCTTTAAATAGAACCCGAATGAAGTTCCGGCTTCATTCCAAGGACCCTCGGGATAGCCCGCGACCACTCGAAATCTGTATCGACCAGGTGGCAGGTTCGCATAGTACGCAAACCGCCTCACACCTGCGTCAACCCATTCCTTGTCAACGCCCTCGAGCATGTATTTAAAGCGGACTTTTTCAGGTGATACGTAGCTCAGAGCCGCGTAATGAATCTCAACTTCACCTGAACCAACGGGCAACTGAGTTTCATTAGTTAGTTGTAATTGTTGTTTGTTGATAACTACTTTTTCAATGTGGACAGGCGGAACCAAAGTGCTTGAATTGAGCCGTGTTGGATCAACGACTACCACACCCTTCATCGAGCAAAACATCAAAGTACCGTCGTTCGTTTTCCAGGCTGCCGGCTGATTTCCGACGTTGTAGGCTCGCGTTCTCATCCCGTCACGAACACCGTAATCGAGCGAATTGACTTTTGAAATTCGCCCCTCAGCTAAAGCGCGTAACTCGGTCTTACTCACCCTAAAAAGTCCCTGAGCACAACTGAACCAAAAGTTTCCTCTACCATCGTCGAGCATCGCGTAGACGAAGCTGACTAACAGACCATTTTCAGAAGTGAAATTAAAAAACTTTCCATCCTTAAATCGACTCAAACCATTGCGGGTAGCAAACCAGAGTGCGCCATCCTCGTCCTCGTAAGCAGCGTTCACCCGATTTCCCGCGAGACCATCATTAGTGGTGTAGGTAACAAAACGATGGTTTTCGTATTTTGAGAGGCCGCCGCCGTGAGTTCCGATCCAAAGAGCGCCGGTTCGATCAACTAACAGGCTCCGAATCTGGTTACTCGGAAGACCTTCAACATTGGTGTAACGTTTCGAATTTAGACTCTTATCGAATTCGAAAAGACCTTCACCGTCGGTCCCGACCCACATGCTATCTCGAGCACCTCGATAGATCGCCCGCACTTCCGACTTACCGTTCCAACCTGCAACCTTCTGCAAAGTACCGTTGGAAAGGATCAGCAGATCCTGCTCCGCACCAATCCAAAGATTGCCGCTGCTGTCTTCCGCCAGGCATTTGACCGAACCGATTGGACGCCCATTCAAACTCTGAAAAGTGGTTTGATTGTTATTCTTGTACCCCGAAAAACCGTTGACTGTCCCAACCCAAAACGTGCCACTGCTATCTTGAAAGACCGAGCGAGTGCTGTCATTAGGCAGACCGCTAAGCTGGGAAATAGTAAAAAGTTGTTTGGTGCGTAGCCGCGCCAACCCGTTCGACTGAAAACCGATCCAAACATTGTCCTCGCGGTCTCTGAAAATGCTGTAAACAACACCGGTGTTCGCATTGTTTTCACCCAGGGGGACTTGCTCAAACTTCCCGTCTTTTAGTTGAACGACTCCTTCGCGCAACGCAACCCACAAGACACCTTCGCCGTCCGCGTAAAGCTGGTTGATTCGTTGCGTCGACTCATCGCGCCTGTTAAAGGTTGTCAACGCACCGTTTTTCCATTGCTTGATTTCGCCATTACGGAATCCCAACCATAACGAGCCGTCCTTGCCGTTTGCGAGGTGATCAAGTTGACTACTATTTTTTCCGATAGCTCCTTCAAGGGAGACGAATTTTCCATTCACAAACCGGTGAAGAGTTGATCCAGTCGCTACAAAAACCCCTTGAGGTGAATCCGCGCAAATAGCCGAGATGGAGTTTTCGCGTAAACCTTCCGCTGTCGTAAATTTTGTGAAAACACCGCGGGAGTAGCGTACGGCACCGAGAGGCGTGCCAATCCATAGATTGCCTTCGGGATCTTTTGCGATTTCTGTGACTACGTCATCGGTTAGACCGTCTGCGGTCGTAAAAGTCCTGAACACGCCATCTTTAAGAAGCGTAAGGCCGCCCCCGTATGTACCAATCCACAGACCGCCGTCATCTGCTTCCTGAATGGCCCACACTTCGTTATCTCGCAGACTGCCTGTTTCAACCGTAAAGGCTGTAAAACTTGTTCCATTAAACCGAACCAACCCATAGTCAGTGCCCAGCCAGATATACGCATCCCGAGTTTGGACAATCGACCGAATTCTGGATTGCGTAAGTCCTTCCGCTTCTCCCCAGAAGTCGATGCCGCGGACGTCGGGAGTTACGGCCCACAATTCTCGTTTAGGAGTTTCCGCACTTGGAATCGCGAGCGAAACAGTCATAGCGGCCACGCTCACGAGGATCCAGACTAGAAATGTTAGTTTTCGGCTTCTCTTCAAAGACTCTCCGATCCGAGCTCTACTGCAAGATCGTGGATTGACGTCTTAAAAGCCAACTAAACGTGCGGTTTTAATTGGGCTGATTATACTCGACCCGATCTATTTGAAAATGTCCCTTTTGCGATCAAATTCAATAAGCGGATCGCATAGCCAGGACTACGCGACTGTGCAATTGTTCCTGACCCAAAATGCTCTAATGTTCGTTTGATTCGTCAGTTTTAGTCCCTAAACTGCGGCCTGTCCGATAGGGAGATAAATCCGCTCCCACGGCACGCTAACAAAAAACAAATTAAGGCGCTCCACTTCTTTCGCTCCAGCCCAGAGATCTAGCCGAATGAGAGCGCTCCAGTTCGCTAACCCTTCTGAGTCAGGATCACCTTGATATTTGGCGCGCTGGCCGATCCGTTTCAATCAATGTGAAGGAGAAACAACAATGAACCCGAAAGCTTTGACGACTATCTTCTCCCTATTCCTAATCTGCATTTGTCTGGGGCTTGCAATGACCAGTGTTCAAGCCCAGATTGGAGGGGGTGGCGCCATCCAGGGAACCATCACAGATCCCGGTGGTGCAATCGTGCCAGGCGCGACCGTCACAGTTACAAATGTCGCTACTGGAGTGGAGACGGCAAAGCAAACAAACGATGCTGGCGTCTATGTTATCGCGTCGTTGTTGCCTGGCGAATACAAAGTCGTGGTTTCGCTTAAAGGCTTCCAGACTCTGATCCAGGAGAAAGTAATTGTCGATGCTTTAAGCACCGTCACTGTAAACCTGCAGCTAAAAGTTGGTGAGGTAACTGAAACGGTGACTGTGTCAGAAGCTCCAGCGCAACTGAATACTTCTGATCCTCGTCTTGGTACTACGATACGCAATGAGCTTTATACAAATCTGCCGCTCGCGATGGGAACGGCGGTCGCTGGTTCCGGAATCGGACAAGGTCCAAGAAATCCAGGCGCTTTCATATTCTTGTTGCCTGGCGTTACCGAAGGTAATCGCTGGGGCCAGGTCAATGGTGCGCAAGGATTTTCGAAGGATGTTTTTATCGAAGGCGTTCCAATTACGGATCCTATACAACAAGGCGAAGGCCGTAGCATCGCGCTCGGTGTTTCAGTAGAAGCCGTTGAGCAGTTTCAAGTTGAAACGAGTGGAACTGGCGTTGAATTTAATGGACAGGGCTCAGAAAACTACACGATCAAGTCAGGCACGAGTGAGTTTCACGGATCTGGATTTGAGTATCTCCGAAACACTGTCCTGGATGCCCGAGGGTTCTTCCCGGCAATTCGACCAGTCGAACATCAAAACGAATTCGGCGCGACGGTCGGTGGACCCATCATCAAGAAAAAACTTTTCTTCTTCTTCTCTTATGATGGCTGGAGGTATCGCGTTACCAGCCCCACTCAACTCGTTTCGATTCCGAGTCTGAAAGAGAGATCTGGTGACTTCACTGAGTTGGGAGTCAATATTTATGATCCACT
>JBKPQV010000340.1:0-4928 GCA_046734235.1 Acidobacteriota bacterium | reverse complement strand
AGCAAGCTGCTGCCTATCGCGAAATCTCGTTGCTACTTCGTCGTCCACCAGGCCGCGAGGCATATCCGGGAGACGTTTTCTATCTTCACTCTCGTTTATTGGAACGTGCGGCAAAACTCTCTGACTTGAAGGGTGGCGGTTCTTTAACAAGTTTGCCAATCATCGAAACCCAGGCGGGTGATATTTCGGCCTACATCCCCACCAACGTGATTTCGATTACCGATGGCCAGATCTTTCTGGAAGCAGATCTTTTCAATAGCGGTTTTCGACCAGCCATTAACGTAGGTAATAGTGTTTCGCGCGTGGGTGGATCAGCTCAGATCAAAGCAATGAAGCAGGTGGCTGGAACTCTTCGACTTGACCTGGCCCAATTCCGCGAGCTTCAGGCCTTCGCTCAATTTGGTTCCGACCTTGATAAGGCGACTCAAGCTCAACTTGCGCGTGGTCAACGACTGACAGAGATTCTAAAGCAGCCGCAGTATCAGCCGATGGACGTTGAGAAACAGGTGCTGGGGATCTGGGCCGCAACCAATGGATATGTTGACGATGTTGCTATTGAAGACGTGCGCAAGTTTGAAGCAGATCTATTGAGTTTTGTCCAAAACTCAAATCCCGGACTGCTCGCTGACATAAGCCAGAAAAAGAATCTGACTGACGAAATCAAGAATTCACTCAAGCAAGTACTCGAAGATTTCAAAGTTAACTGGAAAGCTAAAGCCAACGATCTTGGCCAGGGTCAAGCCAGTGCCAGCGCGGCTGCATAGCAACTAATTATCGATGCCTAATCTTTTAGACATTCGCCGGCGCATTAAGTCGGTAAAGAACACGCAGCAGATCACCAAGGCCATGAAGATGGTGTCCGCAGCAAAGCTGCGTCGTGCTCAAGAACGAGTTGTTTCAGCTCGTCCCTTTACCAACAAGATGGTGGAGGTGTTAGGTGAACTGGCGAAGCGAACAGACGAAGATTTTCACCATCCACTGTTAGATCTTCGTGGCGACGAGCGTTATCTGCTGGTCCTCGTTACAGCCGACAAAGGATTGTGTGGCGCTTTCAATACAAACCTGGTGAAAGCCGCGCAAGCGTTCATGAAGGAAAATCCTGGCAAGAAGGTTGATATCTTTGCAGTTGGCCGAAAGGGACGTGATTTTTTCCGTACGCGACATGCAACCATCCCCGGGGAGTTCATTGGACTGACTGGTAAGGGTCGAATTGAACTACCGGAAGCTCTAGAGGTTGCCAGGGCGATAGTTAAGCTCTACGGAGAGGACGAAGGCATCGACAAAGTCTACCTTCTCTATAACGAGTTCAAGTCGGTTTTACAACAAAGAGTAATACTCGAGCAGTTACTACCAGTAGCTCGTGCAACTGAAGAAGAAACTGACGCAAAGTCGCAACAAGCGGTATCGTTGATCGATTACATTTACGAGCAGCCCCCGGCTGAAATGTTTGGTCAACTCTTGCCGCGTTTAGTGGAGACACAGGTCTTTCGCGCTTTGTTGGAATCAGTTGCCTCAGAACAAGGCGCGCGCATGACTGCAATGGACTCCGCCTCCAAGAACGCGAGCGAACTCATCGACAATCTAACGTTGAATATGAATCGCATCAGGCAAGCCGCGATCACCAATGAGATTATCGAAGTCGTTTCGGGTGCTGCTGCTCTCTAACAGTTGATCCGGCGGCGCTAGTACGAGAATAGTGACTAAACAATAAATGGGAAGCGGTTAGTCCGCTTCCCATTTATTTCTTATTACTAAAACATGCGAAGTCAGTCGCTCACCAGATTTATTAGTCGTTACGCTCCGCTGGTGCTTTGGCTCGCTTTCATAACCATCGCCTCCTCAGATCAATTCTCAGCCAGTAATACCTCACGGTTGATTGGACCATTAATTCTATGGTTGTTCCCGAACACGAGTCCCGAAACGCTGGACACTATCCACTTTATTACCCGGAAACTCGCACATTTCAGTGAATATGCCTTGTTAGGATTGTTAGCAGCCCGAGCTTTTCGCACCTCCCCAAACTCTGTAATACACCGGCACTGGTTCAAAATCGCGGCCCTGTTGGTAGTGGTCTACGCCCTGGTTGATGAGTATCACCAAAGTTTTGTCCCCTCCCGTACAGCATCGTTCCACGACAGTCTGATAGATATGGCGGGAGGTTTGACAGCATTAATCGTCGTTTACTTGTGGGCGCGCGCCAACGACTCAGCAAATTGAATCATCTCAGCGTATTTCAGCGTATAATCTTTCCGAGCTTTCAATCTTTGGACAAATGAGATTTAAAAATGGGAATACTTGACAGACTCAGCCCGAGCTCGCAGTTCATTGAAGTCATTGAATGGCTTGACTCGACAAACAATACCCTCGTTTATCGCTTTCCGGTAAAAGACCAGGAAATAAAGAACGGTGCACAGTTAATCGTTCGCGAATCCCAGGCAGCCGTCTTTGTCTCAGAAGGACAAATCGCTGATCAATTTGGTCCAGGTCGGTATTCAGTCGACGGCGGCAACACTCCGATTCTTTCCAAGCTGGGCGCCTGGAAATATGGTTTCAATTCACCCTTCAAGGCCGAAATCTATTTCGTTAACACGAAGCAATTCACCGATCTGAAATGGGGTACACCAAATCCCATCATGATGCGCGATACCGACTTTGGCATGGTCCGTTTGAGGGCCTTTGGCATCTACTCAATTCGCGTAGCGGATCCGAAAGCTTTTATTAAGGAGATCGCCGGAACTAATGCGCACTTCGTCACCGAGGATATTGAAGGTCAGCTAAAACGAACTTTGGTGGCCGGCTTCAGTGACGGACTTGGCGAGTCGAAGATCGCAGCTCTCGATCTCGCGTCGAACTACGATGAGCTTGGTAAGTTCACTCGCGAAAAACTGAACGATGAATTCAAGACGCTCGGTCTCGAGTTAACGAAGTTCGTTATTGAAAACATTTCTTTGCCGCAGGAAGTGGAAGCGGCAATGGACAAGCGAACGTCGATGGGTGTTATCGGCGACGTCGGAAGATACGCGCAATTTCAAGCTGCCGATGCGATGCGTGATGCAGCGCAGAATCCTGGAGGAGGTGCGGGAACTGGCGCCGGTTTAGGTGCAGGCTTCGCGATCGGTAATGCAATGGCGGGGGCCATGACTGACGCAATGAAGCAGTCGAAAGAAGGCGCCGCCGGAGTAGCGTGTCCCAAGTGTGGCAGTAAGAATTTAGTGGGCGCGAAATTTTGTAACGACTGTGGAACAAAACTAGAAACTGTCGCTGGGCAGGTTCCGTGCGTAAAGTGTGGTTCCCCGTTACAGGCTGGCGCAAAGTTTTGCAATGAGTGTGGAACGAAGCAGGAAAAACTTACCTGCTCGAATTGCCAGGCTGAAATCTCACCCGGCGCGAAGTTTTGTAACGAATGCGGCCAGAAAGTTTAGGCTATGCCGTCAGTCTCATCTTGGACCAGGTGAGACTGACGGTTTGCTCTTTAGCTTTGTCCCTCCGACCCGACCGCGTGCTATCCTCTTTCCTCCCCTAATCTAGTTTCCGCTTTGAGGAAGTGTCTTCATGTTAAGCGCGTTTCAGCGTCCACGCCGTGTAGTCATCACTGGTATGGGTTGTGTTACGCCTCTGGGAATCGGCCGCGAAAAGTACTGGGAAGGACTAATCGCGGGCACGAGCGGCGTTCGGCAAATACAAGCCTTCGATGTTTCAGAGTCGCCAGTAAAAATTGCTGCTGAAGTTCCTGATTTCGATTGGGAAGCACAGATTAGCCCAAAAGATCGCCGCCATGTCCCGAGAACAGTACCGCTGGCGCTCGCTGCGGCCCGAGAAGCACTCGAAGACGCCCGGATTTTTCCAAACGATCTCTCGCTTGATGAACGACGGGCAATTGGAGTTCAGTTGGGAACAGGCGGCGGGGGGCTAGCCTTTACAGAGCAGCAATATGAATACTGGTATGTTGGACCAGCCAACAAGGCCAGCGTCTATACAATTCCAGCCTCAACACATGGCGGTCTTTCAAGTGAATTATCCATGGCTTTCGGCCTGCGTGGTTTGTCGCACATTGTTTCAACAGGCTGTACGAGTTCAACTGACGCACTGGCGTATGCTGCTGAACATATTGCCCTGGGCCGTCAGGACGTAATGCTTTCTGGTGGTGTAGACGCACCGATTGCACCAGGCATTCTAGCAGCTTTCAATCTGATGACGGTGTTAACTAACGATTGGAACGATGAGCCAGCAAGAGCCTCGCGTCCTTTCTCGCGCAATCGATCTGGAATGGTGCTCGGGGAAGGGGCCTGGATTTATGTTCTGGAAGAACTCGAACACGCGCGGGCTCGCGGGGCCAGAATCTATGCTGAAATCAAAGGCTATGGGGCCACTTGCGATGCGTACCATCGAGTCCGGCTCGCCGAGGACGGCAACGAACCAGCGAGAGCCATGAAGTTGGCCTTAGCTGATGCTGGACTTGGACCAAAGCACGTTGACTATGTAAACCTCCACGGCACGTCAACCATGCTAAATGATCGGATCGAAACGAGCGCGTTGAAATTAGCATTTGACGGACATGCTCAACGGATCCCGATGTCAGCCACGAAATCGCAAATTGGTCATCCACAGGGCGCTAGCGGAGCTGCCGGATTAGGGGCAGCCTTGTGTGCCATGCAGACTCACAAGATCCCACCAACCATCAACCTCGACGAACCGGATCCAGAATGCAATCTCGACTATGTCCCCAACGAAGCACGCGAAGCAGATGTTCGAATCGCTGTATGTAACTGCATAGGTTTTGGATCAAAGAACAGCGCTCTGGTAATCGAAAAACTCAGCAGGTAAAGTCGAGACTCATAATGCTCAGCAGATTCAAGCAACGCAGTTATGACCTCGAACACATCGACACTGGCAACTATACAGCCGACGAGTACGAAGGCTGCATTATC
>JBKPQV010000339.1:0-7791 GCA_046734235.1 Acidobacteriota bacterium | reverse complement strand
GCTACTCGAAGCGAGCCCCGGTCATGCCGCGCCAGGTGAAATAGTTTCGCTATTTCATCTGCTATGGTTGCTATTCTGCTTGCGTGAGCGTGGTCGTAACGTTCGAAACGATCTGAAGTGTTTGATAACTGTAAGAAAGCTTCACCAGCAGCACTATCAATCAAGTCGTGTCCCTGAGATGTCATCTTCGTTTAATTCGCCGGCGCCAATTTCAACATACGATGAACAGATGAGCAAATGCAGAGTGCTCGTTAGTTGAGAGAACGCAGAAGTTCCCTCGCTTTCCGACTATTTTGATCCGAGGCCACAGCGCGTTCCGCTTCACTACGGGCGCGAACTATGAAACCGAGGTCACGGTAGAGCTCGGCCAACATTATCCGGTATTCAGCGTTATTTGGGTCGAGTTTCACCGCGGCTTGTAATTCGGTCTCAGCCAGTCGGCGTGTGTTTTCCTGCATTGCCAAACAGCGACCATAGTATGCGCGATAACGAGGTTCGTTAGGGAAGGCTCGTGCCGCTGTACCGAGCAATCCCATCGCGACGTTTCGCTGACCCAGTTCCAGTGCAGCAAATCCTTCTTTGAACTGAACTTCAGCGCTTTGCGCAGGTGTTAGTGTAGATCCTTCCGCGAGGTCCTGCGCGGTATCACGAACCACTTCACTGGTTGCTTTCGGAGCTGCTTCGGCGAGTTTTGCAACGCGCCGTTGAGCTTCAAGTTTTGAATCGTACGTCGCGCGTTGACCCGAGTCTCTTAATGTGTCGTAAGCCTGTGTGATGCGAGCAAATGCCGACTCGATGCGCGAGACTAACGACCCTGCAGATCCTCTGAACAAATCAGGGTGATATCGTCGTGCAAGGTCGTAATAAGCGTTTTTAAGCTCCGACATCGTTGCGTTTGAGGGCACGTTTAGTACTTCATAGTGACCATGTGCCGACGCTAAACGTTCGAGGAACGCTTCGGCAGTCTCGCCGACTTCTTCCTCTTCGACTTCAGGCTCTGCAACTGCAACTGGTTCGACAGGTTCAGGAATCGCTTCCTGTACGTCACGAAACGCGTGTTTCCAGCTTTGACGGCTTATGAATCCAACGATCGCAAGCGAGAAGAGAATCTGTTGAACTTCAGCTTCCGGAATGCCACTCACTAACACAAGGTCATTAAGCGATGTAGATCCATCGAAGCGGGACAAGAGAAAGCTTTCGACTGGTAGTAGATTTCCCGCCGTTGGCGAGGGCAAAGCTATCGAATAGAGCTCAGCCGAGTTACGGAATCGAGAATTGATAAAACTTCCCGGGAGACGTCGGGTGGTTTCAAGTAACAGGTTAGGTACATCAAGATTGAAAGGGATAATCTCATTCAGGTGCGCCCGGTTATCAAACTCCCACGTTCCTTCAGTCCAAAGCAAAGCGAGACGAAGAATATCGGTAGATTGCTTAAGTTGAACTTGTTGAACTTGTGTTTCTGAAATGCGTCTTTCGGAAATAAGGCTTCGGGCCAAGTCGAAATCCCTGGTTCTCTTTCCGAGGTACAGCAGAACTTCGTCACTAATGAGCCGGTTCTTTACAAGGTAGGCACCGAGACGGAGATTAGTTAGGTTACAGGCAGCGAAGGTCAACAGCCCCGAGTTGAAGTAAATCGCTACACGGGCCTTATTGCGCTGAAGCTGAAGTCTGCCGGAGATTCTTTTTAATGAGATTTCCCGAATCAGTTCTGACAGGTGTATCTCACTAAGTTGACCGTTCATTCTGCTGAAGTTTAGTTTCCCGCGCTTGTTTTCGAACTGGAGGCTGACAAGATTTTTTCGCTCCGCCCGAGCATGATAGCGCTTGCTGAACCGGACGGAAAGATGAGTGTGTGAAAATCGAGACGGAAAGGAACTTAACCACGAAGTCACTAAGACTCTAAGTCACGAATTTCAAATTGTTAGGAAAGATCGTGGCTTGGTGTCTTAGTGTCTTGGTGGTTAGATTCTATACGTCTGACGTCCGACAGTCCCTGTTAATAAGGTCAGCTCCGACAAGCTAAAGCCCAGCAGACAATGCTATAGTGACACTAAATAGCCAGTAACGTACATTCCCCCACAGAAAAGAGTTTCCAACATGGGTGAGATCTCTATGGGTGAAGGAGTATTTGATTCGAGTGATTCTCTAAGAAGCGTTAACCCTCACGGTATGGATGAGTCGGTGGAGCCCAACCCTAATGAACAGGTTGAGCTGCTAATTGGAGAATTGAGAAAGAGAACTGCAGAACTTGAAGAAGCTAACCGTGAATTGCGGCGAGTTTCTCACTATCGTTCTCTGTTCCTGGCGCGGATGTCGCACGAACTGCGCACTCCGCTAACTTCGATTCTCGGATTTAGCGAAATATTGTTGGATCACGAACAGTTGACCGCAACGCAGCGAAGGTTTTGTCAAAAAGTTCAGGATTCAGGGTTTCAACTACAGGCCAGCCTAAATCAACTGGTCGACTTATCTCGAATTGAAGCTGGCGAGACTGAAATCTTTTTGCAGGAGTTCTCCTTGAGAGAAACGTTGCGTGAGACGTGTGCTGCGGTAGCACGCATGGCTCATAAACAACAAGTCAACGTTGAATACGATTTAGCTCCAGAAATCACCACGATAGTTTCTGATCAAGGTAAATTGCGTCAGGTTCTTTATAACTTTGTAGCGTGGGCCGTTGGTAGAAGTCCGTCAGGGGATATCGTTCGGATTGATGTGACCTTAGCGGATCCAACTCTATTGAATGTCAAAATATCGGATACGGGAGCGGCGATTACCGATCCAGCTCAAGTCTTTGATCCTGAGGACAAAGTCCCAGGTCGTGAGCCAAATATTAATGAGTTGGGAATAATAATTGGTCGAAAGCTAGTTGAAATCATGGGCGGCAGTGTCACACTAAAAAATCGAGAGCCACTAGGTTTGGAGGCAATGATTCAGTTACCTGCACGTCCCGCGAAGGGATAAAGCGGAGGATGGAAGAAACGATCATTCGTGAGTGCACCACGATTGAAGAGTTTGATACCTGTGTTGACCTACAGCGCGAAGCCTTTGGACTTCCAGACATAGAGATAACACCACGACGTCACCTCATTGTTTCTCGCCAGGCAGGCGGCTGGACATTGGGTGCTTTTGTTGGTGAGCGAATGGTGGGGTTCGTTCATCATCTGGCTGCAGTGCGTTCGGATAATGAGACTTTCGGCTACTCTCACATGATGGCTGTTGCGAAGGACTATCAGAACAAAGGGGTCGGAGCGCGATTGAAGTGGGCACAGCGAGAAAAGGCTATGAAAGAAGGGCGCCGGTACATCAAGTGGACCTGGGATCCGATGCAGGCTCGAAACGCTCACTTCAATCTGAATCGCCTTGGAGTCGTGGTCGATACCTATGGCGATAATTTTTATGGGACTGATTACAACACGGATCCGACCCAGAACACTGATGAAATGCCCGGGTTGCAGAGTGATCGGTTGTTCGGAAATTGGTATTTAGACTCGCCGCGCGTTGAAACCCTTTCACGTGGGGAGTCTCTTAAATTAGACCTGGTTCCGGTGAGTGCAGTAGCGATTCCAGCGGAATGGTCCACTCTGGTCCGCAATGAAGTTGAGAAGGCACGTGCTGAACAGGTGCGTGTGCGTACTGAATTCAAGACAGCCTTCAACGAAGGCCTTGTCTGTGCCGGTTTTGAAAGGGGCGACCAGTATTCGAAATACTTGCTATTCAAACGCGACGATATTCAATAACTAACTAAAGATGGTTTTCTCAAAGTTTGACCGTTACGTAGATCGTCACGCGCGGACGTTCACCGAGCGTCTGCAATCGCTGTGTCGAATGCCTTCAGTTGCCGCCCGTGGAACTGGCATGCGTGCAATTGCGGAAGCGGTTGAGCAGTCGATGCAGCGCGTTGGCATTGGCACGCGTTCATTCAAGATGGGTAATGGCTATCCGATCATCTACGGCGAGTGCGGAGGTGGGCCAAAGAGTTTTGTCGTCTATGGTCATTACGACGTGCAACCGGTTGGTCATTTGAACGAGTGGTCATTTGGACCATTTGCAGCAACTATCCAGGACGGGAGGCTTTACGCGAGAGGGGCAGCAAATAGTAAAGGTGACTTGATGGCCCGTCTCGCCGCAGTTGAAACTTACCAAAAGACCTTTGGTAAGTTGCCGGTGTCGTTGCGCTTCATTGTTGAAGGCGAAGATGGTCTCGGCAGTCCCAGCTTGTACCGGTTTACGAGTGAACATGCCGACTTGTTAAAGGCAGATGGTTGTTTATGGGATGAAGGTTATCGCGACACACGGGAGACTCCAGTTGTTAGCCTGGGATTCAAGGGCATTACGTTTTTGGAGTTGCGGGCTTTTGGCGCTCGTACCGACTTGCATTCGAAGTGGGGCGCCATCGTTCCAAATCCTGCGTGGAGACTTGTGCAAGCCCTGGCCACTCTTACTTCACCCAAAGGTGTTATTACGATCGACGGTTTTTCTTCACATATAGCTCCGATCAGCGAAGAGGATGCGGAAGTATTGAAATCGATCGAGCTTGATGAAGTTGGGTTAAAGCGAGAATTTCGCATTGGTGGCTGGGTTCGGTCGATGAAAGGGCCAGCGCTGGTCAAGGAACACATCTTTGGTGCTACCTGTACCATCTGCGGCATTCAAACTGGACATACTGACGCGGGTGCGAAAACTGTCCTTCCAAGTATGGCAATGGCCCGACTTGATTTCCGACTCGTTCCGGACCTGACTGGCTCGCTTGTTGCCGAATTACTACGGGAACATCTCGACGTTCGCGGATTCCGAGATATCGAGATCATCGAATTGGGGAGTGCTCCCCTGGCGAAGTCATCAGCTAAATCTCGAGTTGCGCGTGCAGTGATCAGTGCGAGTAAAGAAGTCTACGAAACGTCTCCATTGATCTATCCGATGGATCCTTCAAGTGGACCGGTTGGCGCTGTGTGCGGTGTGAATGATCCGCCGACTCCAGTTGCTTCGTTTGGTACCAGTTATTCCGGTTCAAACCCACACGGACCAGATGAGAACATTCGGATTGATGATTTCCTGCAGAGCATCAAAATGATTGGAAGAGTCATCCATAAGTTGGCGGAAGGAAGAGCAAAGACAGTTCAATCAAGCGACTCCGAAAACAGGTCAACCGCGCCTCTTCCCAAACTTAAGAATGCGGAAAGGAAGGATTAACCGTTTGGCCTCCGCCAAATCAGTCGCAAACGAAATCGAGAAGCTAAGAAACGAGATTCGTCGTCACGAAGACCTCTATTACATCAAAGACTCACCAGAAATATCCGATCTCGAATTTGATCAACTACTAGAAAAACTACAAAAGCTTGAACTGGCCCATCCTCAACTGATAACGCCAGACAGTCCGACTCAACGCGTTGGTGGCCGTCCAGCTGAGGGATTTCCGGAAGTTGTACATCGCCTCCCGATGCTTTCGCTGGAGAACAGTTACAACATCGACGAATTGCGTGCTTTTGATGAGCGATGTCGCAAGCTGGCCGAAGGACGCGCACTTGATTACGTCGCGGAACTAAAGATCGATGGCCTTTCGCTTTCGTTGCATTACGAAGGCAACATGCTGACGCGTGGCGTGACGCGTGGAGATGGTCGAATCGGAGAGGAGGTTACACAGAACGCGCGCACGATCAGGAGCATTCCGCTGCGCCTGAGAGCTGAAGCAAAAAGAATCACAGGTGTAATTGAAGTACGTGGCGAAGCCTTTATTCCTTTGGATGTGTTTCAAAAGACCAACGCAGAACGAGAAGCGCAGGGGGAACCGCGGTTTGCAAATCCTCGCAATGCTGCGGCGGGCGCGATTAGACAACTCGATTCAAAATTAGTGGCTAAGCGAAAACTCGATATGTTTGCTTACGATCTACTGGTCGATGGCCGTAAAGCGTTTGGCACTCATTGGGACTCGTTGAACTGGCTTGAAAGCGCAGGATTTCGTGTTAACTCCCGGCGCAAGTTATGTCGTTCAATAAATGAAGTAATCGACTTTGCGAATGAGCAGGAAAAACATCGCGACGATCTCGGTTATGAAATCGACGGCCTGGTGGTAAAGGTCAATTCAACTGCGTTACAGGATGATTTTGGCTCCACTCAAAAAGCGCCTCGATGGGCCATAGCGTATAAGTATCCAGCTCGCCAGGCTTCGACGAAGGTTCTTTCGATAGTGGTCCAGGTTGGACGGACAGGTGCTTTAACACCGGTAGCTAATTTAGAACCAGTTTTTCTTGCCGGAACAACAGTATCGCGAGCGACGCTTCACAATGAAGACGAAATAGAACGGCTCGGACTCATGGTTGGTGATTGGGTAATGATCGAAAAGAGCGGCGAGATCATACCGAAGGTCTTGAGCGTCATTAAAACGAAACGTACTGGCAAGGAGGTACCGTTTCTTCCGCCGGCCCTGTGTCCAGCTTGTGGAAGCGAAATCGTACGAGCTGAAGGAGAAGTGGTTGCGCGTTGTGTTGCTACGGATATCTGTCCGGCACAGTTGGTAGGGCGCCTCTTGCACTTCGCTTCGCGGCGCGCAATGCGCATTGAAGGCCTCGGAGATGTTCTGGCAATTCAACTCGATGAAGCCAAGTTGGTTAAAGACGTAAGTGATCTTTATTCGTTGACTTTGGAACAGGTTTGCAGCTTGCCGCGGATGGCGAAGAAGTCGGCCACAAACCTGTTGGATCAAATTGAAGCAAGCAAACGTAGAGAGCTTGCGAATCTTGTTTACGCGCTCGGAATTCGGCATGTCGGCGAGAGGACGGCCGGCATACTGGCGAAACACTTTGGCTCGCTTGCAGCCCTGGAGCAGGCCACCGTGACCGAACTCGACGACATTCCCGAGATCGGTTTGACTGTCGCGCAAAGTGTGCGCACTTGGTTTGATGATGAAGCGAATCGAAAACTTTGTGATAGGCTGCGCGCAGCCGGTGTAAGAACTGAGATTGAGAAAACTCACTCAGAGTCCCTGGACGAACGATTCGCGGGAAAACAATTCGTATTAACCGGAAAGATGGATAGCTACACACGCGATGAAGCCCGCGCTTTGATTGAATCCCGCGGTGGACGCGTGAATTCTTCGGTCAGCAAAAAGACTGATTACGTGATCGCGGGAGAAGAGGCTGGTTCAAAGCTTGATAAGGCAAATGAACTGGGCGTAACGGTAGTTGACGAAGCTGGATTTAAGAAGCTGCTTGCTAGTTAGGACAAACTAAATACAAAAATCATGAGCGCACAAAACACAAACCTCCAACTTGTATATACGATATTTTGCGATGACGTTAGACTCGAAGCTGGAAACAAGCTGTCATTCATGGGTGTCTTTCAAAACATAATGGTGCCGCAGTTGCCGCTGTCATTGATCAAGTTCGCAATTGTTAACCATTGGCAGGGACAAGGTACCTATCTTTCACAAATTCAAATACTGACCCCGGACCGACAGCACGCGATAGTTGCGTCAACGCCAACAAGTTTTGAAATTGCGCCCGGCGGTTTTGCCGATAACATTAGCTTTTTCGTTAACGTGGAATTTGCCAAAGCGGGCCAATATTTTGTCCAGACGCTGATCGATTCCAATTTGTTTTAGGAGCAGGTATTAACAATCTCTGACGTGAGGGAGCAGCATATGGTGAGTGGCTACGAGGCGATTAATTAACGATTGTCCGACGAACTTCAGTTTGTCGTCATAGACCAACACAAGAACTCATCCGCATATTACGTCGATTACGCAGATTTATTTTCTCCCAGAACTCAGTTGCAGCTCCGGAAATAAATCTGCGT
>JBKPQV010000338.1:0-2950 GCA_046734235.1 Acidobacteriota bacterium | reverse complement strand
TGGGATCTTGCGATACATGATCTGTCGATCATGGACAACGTCTTACCAAATAAGCCGGTCGCCATCTCAGCAACCGGCATTAGCCATGTTCTGGGCCAACCGGAGAACGTTGCTTACATCACCCTATTTTTCGCCAACACTCAGATCGCGCACGTGCACGTGAATTGGCTCACCCCGGTGAAGGTTCGACATACCTTAATTGGTGGGAGTGAGAAAATGATTCTCTACGACGATCTGGAGCCCAGCGATAAGCTGAAAGTTTACGATAAAGGTATTACTGTCACTCCAGGTCCAGAGGCTGTTTACAAGATGCTGGTCAGTTATCGCTCTGGTGATATGTGGGCGCCGCGGCTAGATAACACAGAAGCTCTCCAAACAGAGGCTCTGCACTTTATCGACTGTGTTGAGAATAAGCGGGTGCCGGAAACAGACGGACCCGCTGGCTTGCGGATGGTCCAGATGATCGAAGCGGCTGAGAAGTCTCTGCGAGAAAGAGGAAAGCTTATAGAATTAGCGTTGTAAAAGATCGATTTTTCATTGGTCATTGGACATTTATCATTTGTAATTTTTCGGACGCTCCGCGCTTCGATGTGTCCGATATGCTTCAGCTTGTCGCTCGTTGCAAAGTTCCACCGGATAGTTGTGAGAAGCCTAAAAGCTAAAGAGGCCCTGGCACAACTCATTTCTTCTCTGCGTCTCTGCGTACTCTGCGCCTCTGCGTTAAGAAGGTCTTAGCAAAGCGTAACTATTTTCAACGCAGAGACGCAGAGTACGCAGAGACGCAGAGAAGAAATGGGTGGCTATAAAGCTTATCGGACACATCAAGTCGCGGAGCGTCCGACAAATGGAAAATGATAAATGTCAAATGACCAATGACATAGGTATTTGGTCTTATGCGATTGTGGATCGATCTCGCAAACTCTCCACACGTTCCTTTCTTTCGAGCGTTAATCGATCGTTTTGTAGCCCTTGGTCATGAAGTGGAAGTATCGGCGCGCGACTTCGCCGAAACGATACCGCTGGCAAAAGCCGCAAACCTTGCACCTGACGTTGTGGGCGTTCATGGTGGGCGCCAGATTTCAGCAAAGGCCGGCAACTTGATGGGCCGAGCCTGGGCTCTTGGTGGTTGGGCTCGTCAACGTCGCTTCGATCTGGCTGTTAGCCATAATTCCTATTCCCAGATTTTGGCGGCGCGCGCTTTACGAGTTCGTTCAGTCACGTTAATGGACTACGAGTACCAACCCGCAAACCATCTTGCGTTCAGATTTACCTCTCGCCTGATCGTTCCTAATAGTTTTCCGGAACGGCGCCTTCGTCGTTACGGCGCAAGTCAACGTAAAGTCCGCCGATATCAGGGTACAAAAGAAGATGTTTACCTGGCTGATTTTGAACCCGATCCAACTTTCCAGGCTCAGTTGTCTGAGTTTGGGATACAACCTGATAATGTGCTCGTTCTAATGCGGCCACCGGCCCATGAGGCGCTTTACCATCGTTTTCAAAACCCGCTATTTGACGAGGCATTGAAGCGAGTTTTGGCGAATGAAAATGTTCGAGTAGTGCTGTTGCCGCGCAATGATGCACAACGGGCGCAATACACTCGAACGAACGAGAACCTGTTTATTCCTGAGAAACCTTTGGCCGGGGCGGATTTGATTGCGAGCAGCGATCTTGTTATCAGTGCCGGCGGCACGATCAATCGAGAAGCCGCGGCGCTCGGTGTGCCCGTTGCGAGTGTATATCTCGGAAAGTGGGCCGCAGTTGACGATCAGTTGGTAAAAGACGGCCGCTTGAAAAGAATTGCCAAAACACAGGATATCGGTGACCTGGTTATCGGAAAGAAGAGTCAGCTACGACCACGTCGATCCGTAACGGTTCGGGAAGAAGTTGTTAAGCTGATTTTAGAGTAAGCTGGTAATCGTTAATGCGAGCTGAGAAATCTCGACGACTCACTGATGCAAGTGCGGTCCGCGTTCCTGGGCGTGCACCGCGATGGATCGTGCCAACCGTCAAAGTGAGCCTCGTAATCCTTGATGCTCTGGCTACTGCCTTTTCATTTATTGCTGCCTTTACAGTTCGCGAAGGAGTCTCTGCTTTTGAAAGTGGAAGCTGGTTATGGAGTGATCGCTTCGCACCCTACGGCGCATTACTTGCACTCATAGTTGGTATTCGTTTGCTCACCCTTCGCTATGTCGATTTGTATCGAATTCGCGGGGAATTCTCGTTTGTAGACGATGGAGTTCGCGTCTTCAGGGCAACAGCGATTGGATCTTTGTTGATAGTGGCCGCTGCCTTTCTATATCGCGGTGGCTTTGCGTTTCGATCGTTCTCGTACGCGCGCAGTGTGTTTGTGGTCGATTTTGTTCTTGCTTTGGTTAGCATCGGCCTTATCCGATTTGTGATGCGCGGCGTGCAAAGTGCGGTTCGCAAACGCCAGATCAATTTGATCCCCACACTAGTTGTTGGTCGTGGTACCGAGGCATCACTTTTCATAAGCGAGATGCGCGACCGTCCGGCGCTTGGTTATCGCGTGATTGGAGTTGTAGACATCAAGCCAGTGGAAGGTCGCGACGCCATTGTCTATGAAGGCGTGCCTGTAATAAGTACCCTTGACGGATTGCCAGATGCTATCCGGGACTCAGGAGCAAACGAAGTAATCATTGCGGACCCGAATGTGAACGGCGAAGCTCTGTTTGATGTGATGATTCGTTGTGGGCGACGACGTGGTGTCGAATTTCGTATCGCGCCGAGCTTGTTCAATTGTTTGCCTCGCAAGACGGAGATCGATCAGATCGGCGTGTTGCCGATGATCCGACTTTTTCGCGAACCGCTTTCCAGTAGCTCGCGAATACTAAAGCGCTTTTTCGACATTCTGATTTCAGCCCTTGCAATTGGGTTGTTGTTTCCGCTGTGGCTGCTGATTGCATTACTCATCAAGCTGGATTCAAAGGGC
>JBKPQV010000337.1:0-3591 GCA_046734235.1 Acidobacteriota bacterium | reverse complement strand
GGTCACCAGCTTTTTGTCTTTGTTGGTGAAGGCACTCGCGCTTAGTTTCAAAATTTCGCCCGAGCCATCGCCCAAAAGAATTTGATCAGTTCCAACGTTATTAAGTTTTGCGAGTTCTTCGATGAGCATGTCGGCATTTTCATCTGGATAGCGCCAGGCAATACTGAATGCGTCGGTCATTGCCTTTAAAGAGGCTGGTGACGGCCCGTAAGGATTCTCATTCGAACTTAATCTCACAATACTATTGTCAGTAATTGGCGATAACAGTGAGCTGGCGCGCGCCGGGCTTATCGCTGTATAGGCCGCGCCGAGGCCGACCAACTTTGAAAAACTGCGGCGAGAAAGGTGGGTCATTTTGCGAGACCTCCCGAATGAAATCGAATGATTACGAGGGCCGAATTGTATCACTTCGCCAGTCGTGTAATAACGTAAACCACCAGTCCGACTGCAATCGCAATTAAGACATCGCGCGCTTCATGCCAACCGCTATTCACAAGTAACCAGAGACAGAGCAGCACGCAGAGAATTGAAATCGGTATGCCACCCGGCAACACGAACGGTGATCGACCATGCCGGCGCAGGACTGGCAAAGCTGTACAGGTAGAAACGTAGACTAGCAACCGAGTGATCACGCTGATCTTGACTGCATAGATAAACGTGCCCGACAAGGCTATCAATAATGCCGCCGCCGCCGAGAGTAGTATGGATACGTGAGGCGTGCGAAACCGTTTATGCACCAGGGAAAGTGGTGCTGGCAGTTGCTCTTGCGCTGCCATTGCAAACGGTAATCTTGTACAAGCGAGCATGATTACATTGAGCGTGCCAAATACTGAGATGAGAGCGCCGGCCGAGATGATCATTGGGCCAGCGTTTCCCAGGAAGACCTGACTTGCGTCTGCCAGCGGGCGTTCCGAGTTCGCAAGGTTTGGCAGCACTCCAATGCAAACCACTTGAATCACCAGGAACAGTACAACTGCCGTACTTAAAGCAACGATCAGCGCAAAGGGGATTACGCGTTCCGGCTGGCGCATCTCTCCCGAGTTGACGAGTACCGCCTCAAATCCTGAGAAGACATAAAGCAGCACAAATACCGATGAGCTGAATGTTCCAAAACTGGGCGTCACGGTAAACCCGAATCGTGCCGTGTTAATAAAAAAGAGCCCGGCCACAACAAACAATAGCAGGGGGATTAGTTTGCTAACCGTAAACACATCACTGGCTCGTGCTGTTTGTTTGACTCCGATCAGGTTGATGACAGTGAGAGTTATGACGAGACCCAAAATGACAGCGTACCTGGTAAAACCTGTTTCAGCGGCTGGCCAAAAGTAAGCGAGGTAAGCGATGAAGACCTGGATCAGCGAAGCAAAACCGGCTAAACGTGTCAACCACATCAACCAGCCAACCATGAAAGCGGGAGTTTGCCCGAACGTTTCGCGAGCGTAGAGGTATGGACCACCCGTCCCGCTAAACCGGCTCCCTACTTCAGCGAAGCAAAGTGCAATGAGACCGACGATGATTGCGCATATGACATAGACAGCCAGACTGTAGTCGCCAACAGTCTTCTGCACTTCTGCAGGAAGCTTGAGGATACCGGCGCCAACTGTGACATTCACGAATAAGGCAACCAGATCCCACTTCCGGATGTCTCGACTCAGCCCTTCATCTTTCAACTGTTGTGGTTCGAAGCTCCTTGAGAGTTAGTGAGGATAAGATAACATGAAGGGATTTAGGATTTGGGATTTGGGATTTGGGATTGCGGATTGCAGATTTCAGCTTTCAGATTTCAGATTGCTAATTGCTTCCGGACATATAGGTCCAATAGGTCCTATATCAATCCGTAATCCGAAATCCGAAATCCCAAATTCGAAATCGATTCGCTTCAGTCTAACGTAAACGACAAATACATCAATCTACCTTCACGTTGGAGCTGAAGAGTAACTGACTGCCCGGGTGAAAGATTGCGAAGCGCGAATCGTAAAGTGTCGAGTGTAAACATCGGCTTGCCGTTTAGTTCGCGAATCACATCTCCAACCGCCAGAGGAACCTCGCTATTGGCCCCTGCAGCCCTGGCGGCGACGATGACTCCATATGGACCACGTAGGCCTTTTGCCACGGAGAGTATTTTCGGATCGATCTCAATCCCCAGGATGCCTAGCTGGGCCACCAGGTTTCGTTCCGGGTCAGCCATCCCCGACACATTGTCCAATTCATTCTTAATTTCGACAGCGGGCACACTAAAGTTCTGTTGGTTTGATCCTCGGAGCACAACTAATTGAACATTTTCGTTAGAGTCTCGGAGCCGAAACATGTAGTTCACAGTTGGGAGGTTATCGGCTGGCTGCCCATCTACTGATACGAGGATGTCACCCGGTTTGACGCCGCTAGCTTCTGCGGGGCTTCCAGGTAGTACGTCAGAAACGATCACGCCCCAGTCCCTTGTTAAATTTAGCGCCAGGGCCATTGTTGGTGTAATTGTTTGAATACCAATACCGATCTCCTGGCGGCGCAATTGTCCGTATTGTTTCAACTGCTTGAAAACAGTTCTTGCAGTTGCGCAAGGAACCGCGAAGTTCAATCCTTCGCTGCCACCTGATTGAGAAAGAATGAAGGTGTTAACGCCGACGACTTCACCTTTTGCGTTAACCAGTGGCCCACCCGAGTTTCCGGGATTAACGGCTGCATCGGTTTGAATGTAGATTAGCGGCGAATCTGGATCCGTTTGCCTGGCTACGGCCGATACGATCCCGCGAGTGAGCGTGTTGCGCAGACCTCCCGGACTTCCAAAGGCAAAAACTATTTCGCCTTGCCGCACCTTTGTATAAGTAGCAAGTGGTAACGCGGGGAGCTTTAGTTCAACCTTTAGGACGGCAAGGTCAAGTTCCGTACTGAACCCAACTACTCGGGCAGGGAGAGTTCTGGTTTTTCCGGAAAGGGCCGTTTTCAAACTTCCATCTGCATCGCTTGGGGGTAGCACAACTTGTATGCGTTGAGCTCCGTTTATTACGTGAGCATTCGTCATGATGTAACCGTCTCCATCGATGACGAATCCTGATCCGACTGACCGTTGCCGGCCCACAACTACATTTGTGTTGCTACGATCGCTGTCTTCGCGTGGTCCATAACTCGTGACCATGATCTGCACGACACTGGGCCAAACTTTCTTCACTAGCGCCTCAACCGACTCATTGAAGCGGTCCAGGGGATCTTCTGTTTGTGCCTGGGGCTTCTGAGCGCTGTAAGATGTTCGCTTCGCACTCGTGGGCAATGAAGCAGTAAGGACTAGTCCGAGAACGACCAGCAAGCGCAGGTGCAAGAAAGAGATTTGGCTCATTTGACCTCCAGTAGGCAGGGATACTGAGCCAAAAGATTAAGTGAGGCGCGTGGTTGTGTTTACTGGTAATTCTGACAGGCCCAATCGTCCAGTAGGCTAAAGAGCCTCTTGCAGTAGTAGCGCTGGAGTGCAGAAGTCGGTACCGTCACGCGGTAGCGTCGGGTTCGCCTCGATTCCTGTGGTCCTAAGGCCGGAATGCGACCCGACGCTACCGCGTGACGGTACCGACCTTTGCACTCCAGCGCTACTACTACTACTAC
>JBKPQV010000336.1:0-6179 GCA_046734235.1 Acidobacteriota bacterium | reverse complement strand
GGAATTTTATTGGCACCGATGTGACTGGTTTGATTCCAATACCAAACTCACCCCCGGGCCAGGGCGTTCCCAATTCGTCCGGCGGCATCTTTGTTAATCGCGGCAGTAACAATATCATCGGCGGCACTGCAGCAGGAGCGGCAAACCGAATCGCGTTTAATGGATCCGCCGGCGTGCGCGTACTCACACTGCCGAACACGAATGTCGGCATCAACAATCAAATCAGTCGTAACCTGATTTTCTCGAATCTTGGTTTGGGAATTGACCTTGGACCGAACGGAGTAACACCCAACGATCAAGGTGATACTGACACTGACGCCAACAAGTTGCAGAATTTTCCATTAATCACTTCGGTTAACAACGTCAGCGGTAACAGCATCGTTAACGGAAGTCTTTCCAGCACTCCGAGCACAAGTTATGAAGTGGAGTTCTTTGCAAATCGTGTCTGTGACTCTTCCGGAAACGGAGAAGGTGCGCGCTTTCTGGAAAGTAGAACTGTGACGACTGACTCTTCCGGTAATGCGATCTTTCAACAAACCCTCCAAGCGCCGCTCACTAGCGGCGACAGCGTAACCGCCACAGCCACAGATCCGAATGGAAACACTTCCGAGTTTTCACCTTGCAACGCGTCTGAAGCGACTGGCAGCATTCAGTTTGGAAATGGGACTTTCAATGTTAGAGAGGATCTTAGTCAGTTTAATATTCCGCTCGTTCGGACCGGTGGTACCAAAGGGTCATTAACAGTCAACTTCGCCACCTCAGATGGTACTGCGACAGCTGGGCAGGACTACACCGCCACTACCGGGACAATTACATTCGCTGATGGCGAGCTTAGCAAGACAATTTCTGTATCGATTAGCAATGACATGGTTGTCGAACCCGACGACCAGATCTTTTTTGTAACCCTCAGTAATCCAACCTCTCCGGAAGTTGTCGGTGAGATTCCTTTGACAGTTGTCAGGATATTCGATCCAAATCTTCCACCGGTTTTGTTTGTAAACTCGCTTAGCGTAAACGAAGGAAATTCAGGATTAACGAGCGCATTTGTTGAGGTTGGGCTAACCGCAGCAGTCGGTCAGACAGTTACTTGCAATTTCCAAAGTTTCGAAATGACGGCAATCAGTGGAGTCGACTTCCAACCTACTTCCGGCGCGCTTACTTTTCCACCTGGTGTCACAAAACAGTTGGTCCCTGTCCAAATCATTGGCGATTCATTAGATGAGTTTGATGAAACTTTTAGGATTGGTCTCAGCAATCCGGTGGGAGCGGCTATTTCTGTAGGCAGCAATCCGCCAACAGTAAACATTATCGATGATGATGCGTTGCCATCGCTTTCCATAAGCGATGTCGGGATCATTGAGGGAACTTCGGGGACTACCAACGCAGTTTTTACCATCTCACTCTCCCCAAAAAGTGGACGCCAGGTCAGTGTGAATTTTGCGACTGCGGATGGAACCGCCACGGCGGGGTCCGACTATCAATCCACCAATGGAAGTGTCTTCTTTAGTCCCGGTGAGACCAGCAAAACTGTGACTGTTCTCGTCAACGGCGATATGACTGTCGAACCGCTGGAGAACTTCTTTCTCAATCTAACGGTTCCTTCTAACGCAACGATCGCCGATGCTCAGGGAGTCGGAACAATCGGTACCGCGAGCAACTCAGGTATCCAATTCAGTGCGGCAACATACAACGCCCAGGAGTTCGATCACTTTGCGACTATTACCGTTACACGTAGTGGAGATACTTCAGGGCCCCTGGCGGTTGACTTCACGACGTTGGACGGTTCTGCCGCAGCCAAGTCTGATTACACATTTAGTCGAGGAACGCTGCGCTTCAACGCTAATGAGACAAGCAAATCGTTCATTGTTCTCTTGAATGAAGATGCGTTTCAGGAAGGTAACGAAACGCTATTTCTAATGCTCAGTAATTTGTCTAACGGTTCGTTTATCGTTGGATCAAACATTGCCGCACTAGTGGTTGGTGATAGTACTGTTTCGCAAACGAATCCCATCGGCGATGCGCAGTTCTTTGTACGTCAGCACTATCATGACTTCCTCAACAGGGAGCCCGATACTTCCGGTTTCAACTTTTGGGTTGGCAACATCACAGAGTGCGGAAATGATCCACAATGTATAGAGGTGAAACGCATCAATGTATCAGCAGCATTTTTTCTCTCAATTGAATTTCAACATACCGGCTACTTTGTCTACCGCGTTTATAAATCCGCGTTGGGCAATTTACCGTCGTTGCCGGTGCCAGTGATATTCACCGACTTTACCCGCGATACCCAGGAAATCGGCCAGGGGATTCAGGTCGGTATAGGTAATTGGGAAGCGCAACTGGAAGCAAACAAGCAGGCGTATACCCTGGCGTTTGTGCAACGTTCAGATTTTCTGGCAGCATTTCCCAACAGCATGACCGCACAACAATTCGTCGACAAACTTAACGTGAATGCGGGCGGCGTGCTTTCAGCCTTGGAAATTGCTGATTTGGTTGCAGTGTTGGGAGCCACACCTTCGGATGTAAATAAACGTTCGCAGGTTTTGCGAGCAGTTGCTGAGGACAACGATTTGAAGGTGGCAGAAACCCGTAAAGCGTTCGTGCTTATGCAGTATTTTGGGTATTTGCGTCGAAACCCGAATGACGCTCCCGACACTAACTTCGACGGTTTTGATTTCTGGCTCAATAAGCTTAATCAGTTCAACGGCAACTTCATCAACGCGGAGATGGTGAAGGCGTTTCTCTCGTCTGACGAATACCGAAAGCGATTCGGGCCGTAAGTATTTCTCTGTGCCTTTTTGTGTCTCCGTGCCTCTGTGTTCAATTTAAGGTTCTAATTGATAGGCAGAGATCTAACTTGAACACAAAGAGTCGAAGACACGGAGGCACAGAGAACGTTCAAATCTGCGTAATCGGTGGACAATTCTCCTCGCTTCCCGTTTTATCTCTCGTTAACGACCACTTCCTTCAACAATGTGTTCTTTGGATCGACCTCGATCGAAGTAGGTTGATCGGTTGAGCGGATTACCAGCGAGTAGGTTTTGGCGGTTGGCTTCAGCAAAGCGTTAGTTTTGCCCGAGGCTGTGGTAATCACAAGCGGCACGGGATCGACAAAGGCATTACCAGTCTGGGTTTGTTCGAGCGATACTTTGACGCTGTGTTCTTTTGGTAGCCACTCCCAGTTGAGTGAGTATTGCGGATGGCCGCTATCGTAAATCCATCGAGCAAAGAAAGTATCCAGCTTTTGACCTGAAGCTCGTTCAAAAGCGAAACGCAAGTCCTCAGTCGTCGCGGTAGCGTTTTTGTGGTCGTTGTAATACGCTCGAATTCCGCGGAAGAAGGCTTCATCACCTAAACGCGAACGAAGCATGTGTAATACCCAGGCACCTTTCTGATAACTATTCGCGTTTAGTAGTTTGTTGAGATCCTCTGTGTCGCGGTCATGGATCGGTAGAAGCGTTTTCTTCTCATAGGTGAAAACCGAGTCGGCGGCTTCCTTCATAAGGAGTTGAAACGCATCTTCGCCGTCGTACTTCTGCACAAACAATCCGGCAAAGTAAGTTGCGAATCCCTCACTGAGCCATAGGTCAGACCAGGTAGATTCGGTCACTGAGTCCCCGAACCATTGGTGAGCAATCTCGTGAGCTACGACCTTTTCGATTTGAGTTGGGATACCAAAGGCCTTGCTGGTTTTGGCATCAAGACTTTGATTGAAAAGCGTGCTGGTAAAAACAATCGCGCTCGAGTTTTCCATGCCGCCAAAACGGGTAGCACCGATTATCAATGCCAGTTTTTCATACGGGTATGGTCCAACTTGTTCAGTGAACAACTGAATCGCCTCATCAGCTGATGAAAACCCTGTTTGCGCGTAAGTTCTGTCAGAGTAAGGGACAAAAAATTCCAGCGGAGGCAGCATCGTCAGCGAAGGTTCCAATTGAGCAAAAGAACCGACTGCAATAATCATGCAGTAGGGAGGAATCGGTCGGTCCTCGATGAAAGTCCACGTCTTGAGTTCGCTGTCGCTTTTCTGAACTTGAGTTAACCGCCCGTTTGCAACAACAACATTCCCTGTTGGAGCCGAAATGTTAAAAGTAACTGTAGCTTTTGCGGAAGGATGATCAAGGGAAGGAATCCAATGATGAACTCGATCGGGCCAATTATCGCCCACTGCAGCTGGCGTTCCGTCTTTGTCGTTGGTGAGAAGTAACCCGTCCGTTGGTTTCCCGTTGTATTTAACTGTGACTCTTAGCTTGGCGCCCGCATTGACTACTGTCGGAAAGTCAATTTCGAGCTTTCCATTTTGATGCTTGAACACAACGGGGCCGCCATTAATGCTTACCGAATTGGTCTTTAAGTCTCCAAAATCAAGATCTATTGTGCCGAGTGCTTTGACCGCGACAATGTCGATGTCAGCCTGCGCCGATGTGATCTCCGACAATTGACGGTTGAGAGTAATCGAGACGGTATAGTGTTGGGGTTTCCACTTGTCTATCAAACGTTCACGACGAACAGCAAATGCTACTGAAGAGAAGAGAAGTAAGACTAATGCGAAAAGAATCTGTCGAATTGTTTGGTTTGCTTGGCTAACTCTCATTGGGTCTCATCGGGTCTCATCGGATTCCAAGCATAAGCAGCGCAGAACGATCAGCGACGATCCGATCAGAATCTAACCACTTGCGATACTCGATCAATTCTTCGTCGGTAACGGGCCGATTACCTAAACGGGCAGCTGGTGTTCTTTCAAACGCCCGATTAGTTAGAGCAAGGTGTGCACTTCGAACTGGCATCGGCTTAGAGTTCGCGAGTGCCTTTTCAGCCAACTCTATTTCAGGAAAGAACTCGTCGTAAGCGAGCAGGTGCCAAACCGTCTCTGGACCATCACCCTCAATGGCGAGCACGCGCAGCAAACCAAACGCACTCTCAAGTTGAAAAATAAGATCATCACCTGGTTCAAATTGATGTGACATTAGTAAGGGAAGGTTAGCATAGTCTGATTATGAGTTTCGAGTTTCGAGTTTCAAGTTCAAAGGTCCAGCGCCTTGGATGTAGAGACTTCCTGGCGGTCAATACTCGAAACCCGAAACCCGAAACTCGAAACCCGTAACTCGAAACTACTTTCACAATGATTGCCAAACGAAAATCTGCTCTCTAGAATCTTTCGAAACCGCGATGAAACGCCAACAGGCTATCACAGACTATTACCGTGTATTGGGTGTGGAACAGGATGCAACCCGGGCGGAGATAGATCGTCAGTACAAGCGACAGGCAGCCAAACATCATCCGGATCGTGGAGGTAGCGAAGAACGGATGAAGACATTGAACGAGGCTTACGGAATCCTCAAGGATCAGTCGTTAAGAACTGACTATGATCGCAGTCGCCAGGCGCATACCTACCGGGGAAGTTTTACCCCGGTCGCTACGCCAACAGCCCGCGACGTCGGGATTTTTGGTCATTGTCTGAGTGCCCTGCTGTGCTTAATAGCCGGATTGTTCTTATTGCTGCTCGTTCGGTTTCAGTGGATCTGGTTTTTGTGGCCACTCGCAATTCTTGCAGTTTTTGTTTTGGGCTTTGGCGTGCTCATGGCTCGGAGCGCGATGGTAGCTGCCAATGCTTCACTTCCAACCACCCATCGCTTGAAGGGCCATACTACGCTTCAAGAACTAGTTTTCTGGGCGGTAGTCGCGACTGGGGGCTACATCCTTTATTTGATAATGGAATAATTGTTCAGGATGAATCTAACCGGCCTCGATCTGCTTTTCCTTGAAGTAAACAGTCTGGAGGAGTCGCTGGCGTTCTATGAGGACGTCCTGGGTCTGGAAGTTGAGTCTATGCACCCCACAGGTGAGCCGCCGATGGCAACGCTGCGTGCGGGCCCCTTGAAAATAACCTTAGCGCAGCAGTTAGAGACCATGTTAAGGCGCGGCCGCGGTGTTCATTTTTTCATTGGTGTTGAAGATGTCGATCTATTTTACGACCAGGTAAGTCAGAAAATGCCTGCAACGAATCCACCAGTAGATGAAGGATGGGGAGGACGCTTTGTTACGCTCGAGGACCCCGACAAATACAGGTTTTTCTTTGTGACCTGGTCGCGACCATAAAATCTTAAGACACGGAGTGATCATGGCAGGACAACACACTGAGAATCTCTTTCGCCGGTTCAAAGGCAATACAGTCACAG
>JBKPQV010000335.1:0-4972 GCA_046734235.1 Acidobacteriota bacterium | reverse complement strand
CGACTTCTCCGCCCCAAGAGTTGTTGAACTTTCGCAAGAACCCCTGAAGCATATGGGACATCTGCCCCGCCGCTTGACGAGTTAAAAGGATTGCAGTGACTATTTAGTGCTTTGCAAATCCCTCTGCTCTTCCCCGAAAGGCCCCATTAATGAGATTCCGACTATTTCTGGCAGTTTCGATTTTTGTCCTTATGGTGTTTTCTATTGCAACGAATATCGGCAGTGCCAAACGCTCGATTGTTAATCAGACTACACAAACACCTGAACCGAAGCAGCCCCGAGATGAAAAACTGTGGAGACGTGCCCTGGAAATTCATCGCAAAGCAATCGTTGTGGATAGTCATAACGACATCACCACGCCAATGACCAACGATGACTATGATTTAAGCGGTGCACCTCCGGTTCCTTATCGCACGAGCATTGATCGAATGAAGGAAGGCGGCTTAACTGCGGAATTCTTTTCGGTCTACATTAAACCCCACTACGCGACGGGTGGCGGAGCTGCGCGTCGAACTCTCGACATGATCGATTCGGTTTATCGAGCCTGTGAGCGGCATCCGAACGATTTGGTATTTGCGACCTCCGTAGCTGACATTCGGCGTGCAAAGAAGCAAGGGAAGATTGCTGCGTTGATGGGTATTGAAGGGGGTCATGCGATCGAGGACTCGCTCGCGACTCTGCGTGTTTTTTACCGGCTCGGCGTTCGTTATATGACGCTGACCTGGAACAACACTAACAATTGGGCAGATGCAGGTCGGGGAGAGAAGAAACACAATGGTCTAAGTGATTTCGGCAAGGAAGTTGTGCGCGAGATGAATCGCCTGGGAATGATGGTCGACGTTTCGCACGTCTCGGATAAAACGATGAGCGATTCGCTCGATGTTTCCAAAGCACCAATCATCGCTTCGCACTCATCTGCGCGTGCGCTCAGCAATATGCCCCGGAATATCCCTGACGACTTGTTGAAGAAGATTGGCGAGAAGGGTGGAGTTATACAGGTAAATTTCTATTCCGAATTTGTCGATGCCACAACGGTTTCGCCGCAAAGCGATGCTCGAGAGGCAAGATTGAAAGAGCAGCAAGATGCCATCAATGAAAAATACAAAGATGACCCTGAGCGTCGAGCGGAAGAAAGCGACAAACTTGAGGCGGCGAATCCATTGCCGCCACTTCCGATCTCAAAACTGATTGATCACATCGACCACATTGCCAAGATTGCCGGGATTGATCACGTTGGCATCGGCGCAGATTTTGATGGCGCGAATGATATGCCGGAAGGTGCTCGGGATGTGTCGATGTTGCCAAACATTACGTACGAGTTACTTAAACGAGGATACAGTGAAAACGACATTCGCAAGATACTTGGCGAAAACATTTTGCGTGTTATGAGTGAAGTCGAGCGTGTATCTGCGAGTATGAGCAAGTCAATCAGCGGAGATGGAAGTACGAAACGTATTAAGTGATCTTCCGTTGGCCCTCAAATGTGTCCGATATGTTTTAGAGCCACTTGCAAAACTCATTTGTTCGCACCGAGGGTCGCCAAGGTTATGGTCATGCGCCAGATTAACTCTTCTCTGTGTCTCTGCGTCCTCTGCGCATCTGCGTTGAAAATGTTTAGGCCCTGCTCAGACCTTCTTAACGCAGAGACGCAGAGTACGCGGAGACGCAGAGAAGAAATGAGTATTGCAAGAGCCTCTTTAGCTTGTCGGGATGTCTATAAAAGTAGGCCCCGGATTTTAGTTTGAAGCGCCTTAGTTAACCTCGAAGCATATCGGAGACACCAGTCTAAAAAAAAGCACGATGACAAATCTCCGTTTGTCATCGTGCAAAAGCAGAAAGAAGAAGAAAGTTAATTAACGTCGATTACCCATGTCGCCTTTGTCACCTTTGTCACCCATGTCGCTTCGCCCCTGGCGACCACTTTGTCCCATTCCGCCACCGCCTTCGTGTGGCTCATTACCACTGCCCGGTCGCGGATTTGTTGACTGATCATCCTGCGGGTTACGACCAGGTGATTGCTGACCACTTCTCTTGTCGTCTTTATTGCCCGCCTGTTTGAAATCGTCGTTTCTCATTTTGTCATCTGCCATTTGCGTTCTCCTCCCCTTTGTTCGATGGTTAAATGACTTGGCCAGAAACTAAGGACACCTTCTTCTCCGGCCAGTGTGATAGCAGGGATAACTTATTCAACAAGCGTGCCAGCAGTTTTTCTTAATTTTGGGTCTGGAATAGCTTTCGAATTTTGGCGAAAATAATACAAATGGGAATGAAACCGTACACCTTTAGAATTGCTGATTTCAAATTGAAGATTGAAGATTGCAGATTTGGAGGTTGAGATCCCTGAGATCTAAGATTTGGTTCGGAGATTCCGAAAATATATATATTCAATAATATTCAATCTGAAATCTGAAATTTGAAATCTGCAATAGTCTATGCTTGCTGGCGTCTACTTACACATTCCCTTCTGTAAATCGCGTTGCTCCTACTGCGATTTTGCAACCGGACTCTACGAGTCGGACCTGGCATCGCGTTACGTTGATGCGTTGATTCAAGAAATCGAGTTGACCCAGTTTCGATCAGAGAGGGTTGACACGATTTACTTCGGGGGTGGCACACCCTCTATGCTCCAGCCCGAGCAAATTGGGAGGATCATCGAGGCGGTTAATAACACTTTCGACATTGCCGGCGCGGCCGAAATTACGATGGAAATCAACCCGGGTAGTGTTTGCAGAGAAACGCTCGGCAAATTTCGAAAGCTGGGGGTTAATCGCGCTAGTTTTGGCGCCCAGACTTTTGATGATGGTGAACTCGCTCGTCTCGGTCGATCACACTCAACCGCTGACACGCTGACGACGTTTGACGCTTTGCGCGACGCCGGGTTCGATAATGTCAGCTTTGACCTCATTGCTGGTCTACCGGGGCAAACCATGGCGCGCTGGAAGGACAACGTCGCTCGCTCGCTTGAATTGAAGCCCGAACACTTGTCTTTTTATTTGTTGGAGGTTCATTCAGGAACACCTTTGGCCCAACATATCGAACGCGGTATTCAACCAAAACCGGATGAAGACCTCGCGAGTGAAATGTATGAGCACATGCTGGACGAGGCATATTCGGCCGGGTACGAACACTACGAGATCTCAAATCTTGCGCAACCGGGTCATGAATCGAAGCACAACACCAAGTACTGGACCAGGACTGCATATTTTGGTTTTGGCTGCTCAGCGCACTCCTTCGATGGACGGCGCCTTCGCTGGTCCAACGAACGCGATGTCTCGAAGTATGTAAAATCAATTGAGCAGGAAACGAGCCCGATCATCGAGAAGCATGAACTCAATAAGGAAGAAACTCGCGCTGAGGCGGTATTTTTGGGAATGCGGTTAATGCGCGGTGTTGACCTGCGGCATTATCAGGAAATGTTTGGCGTAAATCTGGTGGAAGAGCATCAAAGTGATTTTGATCGATTTAAGGAGGCAGGGTTGATTGAGTTCGATGGCGATGTGATCAGATTAACCAGGGCCGGAGCGTTGATGTCAAATGAAGTTTTTGCGAGCTTTGTCTGAGGATAGGACAATAGGAAATAGGACCGCTTTGACCTATAGGACCTGTCAGGACGAAGACCAAAGACCAAACAAAACCAAGATGTCTCTAATAATCGCCATTGATGGCCCAGCTGGTTCAGGAAAATCAACCCTGGGTCGCATGTTGTCGCGCGCCTTGAAACTTCTTTATATCGATACCGGCTCGATGTACCGGGCAGTCGCGCTGGCTGTTATTGAGACTGGTATCAACCCAGCTGACCATGTTGCTGTTGTTGATCTGGCTGAGAGGTTGGAAATCAATCTAGAAGGCGATCCCGATTCACTCAAAACTTTGATTGGAATGCGAGATGTCTCGGAACTTATTCGCAGTGAAAGCGTGACCTCTATGGCATCGGTTGTCTCAACGATTTCCGGCGTTAGGCGAGCGATGGTTGCGAGACAGCGCGAGTTAGGTAAACGCGGTGGCGTTCTGAATGGCCGCGATATTACGACCGTTGTATTCCCCGATGCCGATTTCAAATTTTATTTGACTGCCGATGCCAGCGAACGGGCTGGGCGGAGGTTTTTGGAAGATCAGTCGAAGAATACCGCTACAAGCCTTGCTGAAACACTCGCGGACATTAACGAACGCGATAATCGCGACTCGACTCGTTCGGACTCTCCATTGAAGATTGCAGACGACGCCATCGTGATTGATTCAACTGGCAAATCGATCGAAGAAACCTTTCAGGAGATGATGACCAAGATCGAAGACAAGCGAGCGTCGTTCGAAGATTGTGGGGATTAATGAAACTTTTACGCTTCTCATTTCGACGAGAATCTGTTTGGATGCTGGTTTTTAGTCTTCTGCCAGCACTGATCGGAGTATTGATCATGTTGGTGGTGTTAGTGTGGAGACAAAGTCGATAGGAGCGATAGGAATAAGACCTATACGACCTATCAGACCATTATTGGTCCTATTCGTCTTATAGGTCCTATTCCTACGATACCTATTTTTTGAAAGAGCCTCTAAACCATACACGAAAAATGTTTACCGGAATCATTGAAGAATTAGGTAAGGTGCGCAGCGTTGAGCAACGTGGTGACAATGCGCGAATAATTATTGACGCTCAAATTGTAATAGAGGGCACAAACCATGGTGACTCAATCGCTGTCAACGGAGTGTGTTTGACAGCGCTCGACATCGAACACAATTCGTTTGCGGCAGATGTTTCGATGGAAACTTTAACGCGCTCGACTCTCGGCAGTCTTAAGGCAGGCACGCCCGTGAATCTTGAGCGCTCCGTCACACCCGCTACTCGATTAGGGGGCCACATTGTGCAAGGTCATGTTGATGCGCGTGGGAAATTGTTGGCCGTTGAGGACCACGGTGAGTCATGGACTGTACGCTTTGGGTATCCGGTTGACCTCGCCCGCTACATGGTCTTCAAAGG